>JAYVVP010000259.1:0-10165 GCA_043786935.1 Pseudanabaena sp.
ATTCCCGCGATCGCTCTTACCGCTTATGCCCGAACTGAAGACCGCATCAAAGCCCTAGCGGCAGGATTTCAATCTCATGTACCTAAACCAGTAGAGCCAGAAGAGTTTTTAGCTGTAATTGCCTCTTTTGTAAAGCGCTGGTAGGTTCATAAAACTAATACGGCAATTTGTTTCAAGATATCAAATGAGTTCTACAGTTTGTAGCGATCGCATAAATTTTTGTAGTTGTCGGCTTTCTAGTTCTAAAACGCGCCGTGCAAAATCGCGATCGCGATCTAGAAAATCATCAAAGGCATCCACAGGAATTGCTAAAATTCGAGTGATTTCACTATCAGCAATGATCGTATTTTGAGAATCACTACGAGCTAAGATTTCTAACTCATCTAGGGTCTGTCCAATGTGCAGACGTTCGGTACGCACTACCTGATCTTCTACATAGATGTTGATTTTTGCTGATCCTGCAATTACGATCAACAACTCACGACAAGTATCACCTGCCTCTGTAATAACTTCACTGAGAGTATAGGTTCTCACCTCAGCACAGTTGGCAAGGGAGATTAAAGTCTGACTATGCATTCGATTAAAGAAATCACTGTTGAAGAGATGTACTATTTTCTCTAGCATCGGAAAAGCGGACAGTGAAGGGCAAGCTTCGGAGGCGGATAGGATTATTTTGGTGGTTTCTTGTAATAGCGTCGAGGTTTTGAGGCTGTAAATATTAGGGGCGATCGCTTTAGTTTGGTTTAAATCCAGTTGAGCAGTGATATATAGGCAAGCGGTTTGAATTAAGGGATTTTGATCATCAAGTAAGGTTTCGACCGATCGCCAAATTTCTGCTGCCGAATAATCTAGCTGACAGATCGTTGCTTGACCTTGCAAGGATTTTAAACATGCTGATATTTCTGAAGATAGGCGATCGCTCCAGTTATCCTTTTCTAAAGCTTCGACCAATACTGAAGGCGCTAATTGTCCTAGCTGTCGAGCAATCGCGATCGCGGGAGGATCATCAGGCAAATTGGCGAGAGTTTCTAAAATCGTCCGAACAATTAATTCTTTTTTATGATGAATGCTGTCCCATAAGAGTTTTAGCACTGCCTGATGCTCTTGGAGAATTGGTTGATGAAGCGATCGGTAACAGAGAATTAAGGATGGTAACTGAGCAATTAAAAACTCAGCTCTACGCAAGTTACTTACTTCAGGAGAAATGCCATCTAAAATCCAAGATTCTTCTTGAGAACTAATAGAATATTGACGACGCAAAATCTGAATCTTGTCTGAGTTCTGCTCAAGTAAGCTATTGAAGGAACTCTCCACTTGTTGTTTTTGTAATAGCATCAACCGCTCTAGAGATTTACGATAACCCGTTAAGCGAATTTGATTTTCCAAACTACGTTGGCGATTAGGATTGAGCAATTCAGGATTTTCAATACCTAGTTCTTCGAGAACTTCACGGTGTTCATCATCAGTAATTTCCAATTCTTGACGTAATTTTTGTAAAACCTCAAGACTACTAGAGTAATTGACATATCCTTCTTCTAAGGCTTCGCGAACAACTCCTTTATAGGCAATATGTCGCTTTTCTCTAGTGAAGCTAGGTAGAACCTTTGCCAAAATATAAACTTCATGAGTGTTTAAGTCTTCTAAGGCGCGACCTTCTAAAAATTGAGAAACATTTAGTTGCAACTTTTCTAATTGCTTGCGGAAACGACTGGCAAGATTTTCTCGCGAATATAAATCAGGACTGCGCTGCCAAGTTTTATGAAGCCAGAGTGTGCTGAGTAAAACCAGACCTAAATCATAAATATATTGTCCCCATTGGGGCATTAACTGCACTAAGGGACGACCTGCAAAAATGAAAAAGAAATTAAAAATAATAAAAGTGCCAATGGTGAAGCAGCGATGACGAATAATTTCTCTTGATAGCTGAAAATGGCGATCGCCACTATAAATTCTAATCCGTTTTTCAATCCAGCCGCCTAATAAATAGCCGAACACCGTAAAACTGCCGAGAGTTAAAGGCACAGCAATTAATTTGGGAATATTAACTGGTTGTCCAAATAGATAGAAACCTGCATTAAATAAAGTTGTTAATTGATCGCTTTGTCTAGCCCATGCGCCAGAGAAGTAATATTCCCAATTCCCTGCATAGAGATAGTAGTAAACAAAATAGCCCACCACTAAACCAAAGTATCCATAGCGGATAAAAGACTCTTCAGGCTTGCTCAGCCCGTCCCAATATACCCGTTCCGAATCAATATCAATACATGGATTTTGGCAAGCCACACAGGCGCTTTGCTCTTTGCCATCGGGCAGAACTGTACGGCACATTGATTGGGTTATTAGCTGAGTGCTAGTGTGAGCCTTGCTGCTAAGTAGTCCCGCAGGTTCACTGTACACGCGCTGCACAGGAGCCATCGGACAGAAGTAATTACACCAAGATTTGCCGCCATACAAATAACCAACAGCGATCGCGGCGGTAATAGTGGTCAATATCCAAAGAGCTAGGACTAAGCGATCGGCATTAAAAAATAGAATTCGACCGCATAGTCCCGTAAATAGCCAGCCAAACTGGACATAGGGATAATTTTTGCCTAACCATGAGTCAGATTTTATCTTAGCTAGTTCAGAACGGACTTTCCCTGTTTTTGCGTTTGTGTGTTTGATTTGACGCTGCCAGCCTAGGGCGCGAGGGATTTGCGATAAAAAAGAGAGGGGACAAATTCTGCGCCATGCCTCATGTCCAAATATTAATAATATGAAAATCGCCGCAGGTACAACGATGCCCCAAAATATAGTCGTACCAATTGCATAGGGCTGTTCTACTAGACATTTTCCCTGCACAGAAATACAGCGATCGCTTAACCGCAAAGGACTCCAAGGATGGTTCGGGGTTGTGAGTTGAGAAGTCCAAGGATCGTAAAATAATGACGCAATGATTAGTAACCATGTAATCGTCAATAGCCAACGAATCCAATGCATTTTCTGTTCAGATACTTTGCCAAACATAAATAACTTGTTGATAAAAAACTCTATTTACTAGACATTACAATAAAAGCAATACATCGGATCAGCCAAGAGACTTCAGTTACGTTTTATATGGTATTCAATCAAATCATTCAGAAAATCAAGCAATCGCCCGTCATAGTAATAACAGAAATATGATTTTTGTATAAGGAGAGAATTAATGACTAAAAACATAGGGCTGTGGATTGATCACAAGAAAGCGATGGTTGTGACTATGTTGGAAAAAGGAGAAGACATAAAAGAGATTAAATCAGATGTTGAAAAAGAGCTTGAAACATCTACAGACGATCATCGTCAAAGTGCAGCTACAGGACATCTCAATATTTACTATGATGCTGTAATCGATTGTATTCATGATGCAGATTCTATTCTGATATTTGGCTCAGGTGAAGCAAAGTATGAATTTAGAAAACGTCTAGAAAAAGATAAAAAATTAGGCGATCGCATTGTGGATGTTTTGACTACCGACAAAATGACTGATCACCAGATTGCTGCCAAGGTTCGAGACTATTTTCATGACCATAACCAGCACCAACATATCAAGAAACAAAATTGAGAACATGCCATTCTCTCAAGCATCTAAAGTTGAAATTCTTGCAAAACTCTATTCTAAAAGCGTACTAAAATCTGCTGCTTATCTCTTCCTTGGACATCCGCTAGTCTGCAAAATTGTCTTTCCATCATTCCCCCTAAACAAAAGCATAATCCCATGACTACAGCCATAGTTTCACCACAAATACCGCCATTTGTTGGGCAGACGTTATTTTGTGGCGAGTTTGAAAGCAAAATCCTACTCTTAATCGTACTTGGTATAGATGGTTGGGGACGAACGGAGGAGATAATTTTAGGGTGGTGATGCTAATCAAATTGAGGCCAAAAGCACAACAATTTAGAATGTAAAGAAGAAATAAAAGGAAAAGATATGAGCATCGAAAATAGCTAGATAAACTCACACTATTTCTTAAAGTTAAATCTTCCATTTATCTTTTCGCCTTTAATATCAGATAAAATCGCCAGCTTATATTCACCTACCGCTTTGCTAGGTAGCTGTACTCCGTAATGCTTTCCATCAGCATCATATTTCAGATCTAAAGTCTTTTGAGTGCCATCAGGCAATTGAACTTGAGCCGTTACTTTGGCATCAGAAATTGCTTCATGACTATCGCCCTTTTGGAGAAAGAAATCGAGATGGATACTATCTGCTTCTATTAGTGGTAGAAACTCTAAATGGTAAATTCCTGATTCAATGACTTGTCCTCCTTGCTTAGAATTATTGCTCTTAGCTTCAGGTTTTGCCATGCTAGGCGAGGCACTAGCTTTGGCGAGCGCGGTCTCAACAGGTTTAGTGGTTGTACTTGCAGGTGTCGAACTTGTTGTAGTGGGGGTACTACCGCAAGCTCCTAATAGTGTCAGAGAAGCAATGCTTAGGCTGAGAAGAACTGGTTGAAATGATTGCATGAGTTTCCTTTAAATATTAGAAGTTGTAACGGGTATAACGTATTTCCCAAACTGAGAATACAAAGCTGGTAAAACCAACAAGGTGAGGGCGGTCGAAGTAAACAACCCACCTAAAACCACAACCGCTAACGGTTGTAGAATCTCTTTACCTGCGCCAGTGCCAATAACCAGAGGAACCATCCCCAAAGCTGAAGAGAGAGCGGTCATGAGGATGGCAACGAGGCGTTCTAGGGAACCTTCCACTAACACTGTTAGCAAAGGCATTCCCTTCGCTAATTTGGTGTTGTAATTATCCACTAACAGCAGTCCATTTCTAGTCGCAACTCCAAAGAGCGTAATAAATCCTACCATTGAGGCGACCGAAATAATACCACCTCCTAGAGCTACAGATATTACACCACCTACAAGGGCAAGTGGAAGATTAATCATAATCATGACCGTGGCAGGAATGGATTTGACTGCAAAGTAAATCAAGATTGTGATAGCAAAAAAGGCGATTGCCCCTGCAAATAGTAAAGTCTCAGTCGCACGTTCTTGAGACTCAAACTGACCGCCATACTGAATATAATAACCAGATGGCAACTGCACTTGAGTTTTAATTCGAGCGCGAATATCACTAATCACCGAACCTAGATCTCGACCATTCACATTTGCTGAAACCACAATCAGGCGTGATACATTTTCGCGATTAATTGTATTTGGACCTTCACCGAAGGAAACTTTGGCAACTTGCGAAAGTGGCACTTTCTTTCCTTCAGGCACATCGACTAATAGATTGCTGATCGTTTCCAGACTATTGCGCGAATCTTCTTTTAGCCACACGAGTAAATCAAATACTTGCTGTTGTTCTAAAACCTGAGAAACAATATTTCCATTTAGAGAAGTTTCGATAGTTTCTGCCAAATCGCCTACGTGCAATCCATAACGAGAAGCCGCAGCGCGATCAAAGCGAATCTGTAATTGTTTAATCGGTACTTGTGGTTCCACTTGTAAGTCTACGACACCACCAACATTGCTCATGGCAGCTTGCACCTGTTGACCAATGGTTCGCAATTGCTCTAAGTCCGCACCAAAAATCTTGACCGCGATCGCACTTCTTACACCCGACAACACTTCATCTAATCGATGGGAAATAAATCCACCAATATTTACCGCAACCCCTGGGATTTTCGCAAATTCTTTACGCAGGATTTCGATACTCTCCTCACGTTTCTTTACACCTTCTTCACTTAGTTCCACATCTAGCTCTGCGAAGTTCACACCACCGACATCGCTATCTCCTGGTGCGCGTCCCGATCGCAATTGCAAAGCATTAAAATGTTTATCATTTTTAAGATTCTCTTGAACAACAAAGCTAACCTGATTAGTGGTCTCTAAAGAAACACCTGGGTAGAGAACAGTCGAAATAACTAGCGATCGCTCTTGAAATTCGGGTAAAAACACGCGACCGAGAGATGGCAAAATAATCATCGAAGTAATTAAAGCGGCGATCGCTACTCCCAAAACAATCCTGGGGCGGCGAATGGCAAAGATCAGTGCAGGACGATAGACTTGTTGAGATTTATGCGCTAGCCAAGTCTCATCAGGAGGTAAGGGACGATTTACTAAAAGTAAAGCGCAAAGGGCAGGAGTTAGAGTTAGAGCTACCAAAGTAGAAGCAACAATCGAGAGTAAATAGGCGACACCCATCGGCGTAAAAATTCGACCTTCCACTCCAGACAAAGCAAAAATAGGAGCGAATACTACTGCAATAATCACCGTAGAAAAGAGAACGCTAACTCTTACTTCCACGGAGCCGTTAAAAACTACTTCTAACGGCGGTACTGGTGTTCCTGCAAGTTGATTTTCACGGAGACGGCGATAGACATTTTCCATGTCAACGATCGCATCATCTACCACCGAACCGATCGCGACCGCCAATCCTCCCAATGTCATCGTATTGATGCCTTGCCCTGTCCATGACAGCACCATCATTCCCATCAATAATGAGATTGGTAACGCGCTTAAACTGATCACGACAGTGCGCCAGTTCAGCAAAAACATCACTAACACCACCGACACGATAATCATCCCATCGCGTAAAGATTCTTCGACATTTTTGAGGGAAGCTTCGATAAATTCTTCTTGACGAAAGGTAGTTTCGACTTTGATATCGCTAGGTAAGCCTTGTTTTATTTCAGCGATCGCCATTTCTAAAGCTTTAGTAACCGAAGGTGTATCAGCAGTCGGCTGTTTATTGACGATTACTACGACTGCTTTCTTACCATTGAGTGTGCCATCACCGCGCTTCAATTCCGCACCAATTTTTACATCAGCAACTTGACTAAGTAATATTGGTACACCTTTTTGAGATTTGACTACCGATTGCTGCAATTGTTCTACTGACTCAATGCGTCCAATTTCGCGTATCAAAAGTTCTCGATCTGGACTAGTCAAGAATCCCCCCGCCGCGTTCACATTTGCTTTTCGTGTTGCTTCGGTAACTTCTGACAAGGTCACATCATATTGCTGCAATTTTGCTGGATCGATTAGCACTTGATACTGACGAATATCTCCTCCAAATATAACGACTTGGGTTACCCCTGAAACCGCTAACAGCCGATTTTTTACCTGCCAATCAACTATGCGCCGTACTTCCATTAAACTAGTTTTACCGCCTTCTTCGACAGTAAAAGCATATTTAGCGATTGCTCCAATCGGGGAACTAATAGGAGAAATCTGCGGTATGCCTACACCTTTAGGTAACTGGCTCTGGGCTTGTTGTAATCGTTCTGCAACTAACTGTCTCGCCCGATAAATATCTGTATCCCATGTAAAAATTACTTTTACAACCGAAATGCCCACTGCCGAAGATGAACGTACTTTCTCTACTCCTGGTGTTCCATTAATTGCACTCTCAATCGGTCGAGTCACCAGAGATTCTACTTCTTCAGGAGCCAGCCCTGTTGCCTCAGTTTGAATCTCTACCTGCGGTGGTGCAAAGTTAGGAAATACATCCAAGGGCATCTGGGTTAATACTCTAAATCCCCACAATAAAACTAAGATTGAGGCAATTACTACCAGCCAACGCTGCGCGATCGACCATTTGACAACGGCATTGAGCATAAATCGGATTATGGTGAACTAAGTTATGAGTTTTACATACAATTATGAAACCACTGTGAAACTTACTAGAGCAAGCTATCACAAGTAAAAACTTTAAACATTTGCCTTTTTCAGGATTGGAGATTTACCTTGAATATCTAATTGAACTTGAGTAGGCATGATGTATTTTCCAAATTGAGAGTACAAAGCTGGTAATACCAACAACGTTAAAGCCGTGGATGTAAATAGACCTCCTAAAACCACGATTGATAGGGGTTGAAGAAGTTCTTTCCCAGGGCCACCTGCCACAACTAGGGGTGCTAATCCTAATGCTGAGGTAAATGCGGTCATTAGAATGGCGTTAAGCCGTTCCATGGAGCCTTGAATCAGAAGATCTTTTAAGGGCATTCCAGCAGCATACTTAGTGTTGTAGTTGTCCACTAACAGCAACCCGTTGCGAGTTGCCACACCAAATAGAGTGACAAATCCCACCAGTGAGGCGATCGATAAGATGCCTCCTGTGAGCGCCACTGCAATAATGCCCCCCACCAGTGCTAAAGGTAGGTTAATCATAATCATGGCTGTGGAGGCAACCGATTTGACTGAGAGATACATAATGATAGTAATAACAACGAAGGCGATCGCGCTAAAGAGCAAAATGTTTTGAGATGCTCTTCCTTCGGCTTCAAATTGTCCAGCATATTGGATATAGTAACCCGCAGGAATCTGTACTTGTTCTTTGACTCTAGACTGAATATCTCTCACCACCGAACGCAAATCGCGTCCCTGTGCGTTAGCAGCCACAACAATCAATCGAGAAACATTTTCGCGGTTAATCGTATTTGCGCCTTTGCCATCGACAACTTGAGCCACCTGTGCCAATGGAATTTTGTTACCACTGGGTGTGTCTACCATCAGGTTCCCAATCATATCTAAATTTTGACGAGCTTCAGGCTTCAGCCACACTACTAGATCGAAGGTTTGCTGTTGTTCCAAAACTTGCGAAACTACTCGTCCATTCAGAGCCGTCTCAATCGTTTCGGAAAGTTTACCAATCGTTAAACCATATCGGGCTGCAGCAACCCGATCAAACTGAATCTGAATTTGCTCAACTGGTATCTGTGGTTCAAGCTGAAGATCGACAACACCTGCAACTGATTGCATGGCATCATTCACTTGCTGTCCTAAGATACGGAGTTGGGCAAGGTCAGAGCCAAATATTTTGACAGCGATCGCGCTTCTGACCCCTGACAGCACTTCATCCATACGGTGCGAAATGAATCCGCCGACATTGGGTGCTGCTCCTGGGACTTTAGCAAATTCTTGGCGCAACAATTCCACGCTTGCCTTACGGTCTTTCAGCCCTGTCTCGCTCAACTCCACATCTAGGTGAGTTAAGTTCACACCTGCGGCATCGGCATCACCCTCCGCCCGTCCAGAGCGAACTTGAATGCTTTGAAAGTTGGGATTATCTTTCAGCTTATTTTCCAATACAGAGGCGGCGCTGTTGGTTGCTTCTAAAGATGAGCCAGGATAAAGCAGCAGTGTGTTAACTAGCGATCGCTCTTGAAATTCTGGTAGAAAGATGCGCCCGAACGACGGTAAAACGATCGCTGCTGCAATTAAACTTGCGGCAGCAATTCCTATAATGATCTGCGATCGCCGCATCGAAAATGTGATTAGTGGCAGATAAATACCTTTAAAAAATCGCGCTACCCAAGGTTCTCGTTCGGGCAGGTGACCGTAGGGTAATAAAAGCGCACAGAGAGCAGGCGTGACGGTTAGAGCGACAATGCTAGAAGCAACTACTGCCGCCAAGTAGCCCAATCCCATCGGAATAAAAATACTGCCTTCCACCCCTGTAAGCGCAAAGATCGGAGAGAAAACAACAATCGTAATAATAGTGGCTCCAAATACAGAATCGCGCACTTCCTGACATCCATCAAAAACCACCTCTAAAACGGGACGAGGATTAGGAGAATGTTTGTTTTCGCGTAGACATCGATACACATTTTCAGCATCGACGATCGCATCATCGACCGCAGATCCAATCGCCACCGCCAACCCTCCCAAAGTCATCGTATTTAACCCTTGTCCCATCCAATTAAGCGCCAGTACTCCAATCAATAAAGACAGAGGTAGAGCCGCCAAACATACCGCTAAGTTCCGCCAATTCATCAAGAATGGGATCAAAATCAAAGCCACGATAATGCTGCCTTCGACTAATGCTTCACGCACATTTTCAATCGACGCATCAATGTAAGTTTCTTGACGAAATGTGGTAGCAACTTGGATAGCTTCGGGCAATCCTGCTTTCACTTGTGCCATTACAGCTTCGACAGCACGAGTGACCGTAGGTGTATCAGCTTGAGGCTGTTTATTAACGATCGCCACGACCGCTCTCTGAGCATTAAAGCTAGCATCCCCACGTTTTACGCCAGCGCCAATTTTTACCTCGGCTACATCTGTAATCCTGACAGGCACACCATTACGAGCTGTAATCACCGATTGCTTCAGTGCCTCAATGTCTTCAATTCGTCCAATACCTCTGATCAGTTTTTCGCGATCGGGCGTAATCAAATAACCACCCGCAGCATTC
>JAYVVP010000260.1:0-10077 GCA_043786935.1 Pseudanabaena sp.
AACCTATTTTGTCAATCAAGATGCCGAAGATGATGAAACTGAACTAGCTAGTGCAAAATCAATTCATGCTCTGCAAGTAGAAATTTTGGCATTGCGAACGGAGATTAAAGGCTTATCTAGACTTAAACCTGATACTGAGAATAAATTATGAAAACTTACTATCCTAAACTTGATGAAAATGCAAGCGTAGTCAATCTAAATACCGTAACTGGCTTATCAGAGCAAGAGGCGATCGCTCTACTCAAACAAGATGGATATAATGAACTACCCTCGGCACAAGCTCGTAATTTTTTAGCGATTGCTTGGGACATAATTAAAGATCCAATCTTTCTCTTGTTGGTGGGTGGAGGGATCATATATTTAATTTTAGGAGATCTCCAAGAAGCATTGATTTTATTAGGTTTCGTCACTTTAATCGTAGGAATTAGTTTTTATCAAGAAGGTAAAACCGAACACACTTTGGAGGCATTGCGAGTTCTATCTAGTCCTCGTGCCTTAGTAATTCGGGATAGGGAGCAAAAACGGATTGCGGGACGAGAAGTAGTTATAGGTGATATGTTGGTTTTGGCGGAAGGTGATCGGATACCTGCGGATGCGATCGTCCTATCTTGCACAAATCTTTCTACCGATGAATCCTTATTAACAGGGGAATCCTTACCAGTCAACAAAGTTGCCACTAAATTTGAAGCGAGCGTTGAAAGCAAGATGTCTCCTCCGAGAGATGAAAATTTACCATTTGTTTATTCTGGTACGTTGGTGGTTCAAGGACAGGGAATTGTCCAAGTTAAGGAGATCGGCGCTCAAACCGAAATGGGCAAGATTGGCAATACCTTACAAAAAGTAAAGCCTGAATTGACACCATTACAACAGGAAATGAATCGATTGGTGAATCGCCTATTTGGTATTGCCATATCTTTGTGTGTAGCGATCGTTGTGGTTTATGGGATGACTCGTGGCGATTGGCTTAAGGGATTTTTAGCAGGCATTACCTTGGCGATGGCAATCCTGCCCAATGAATTTCCTGTTGTTGTCACTATCTTCCTAGCTTTAGGAGCTTGGCGTATTTCTCAAAACCATGTGTTAGCTCGTCGCCCAAATGCAGTTGAAACCTTGGGCTCGGCAACAGTTCTATGTGTAGACAAAACTGGTACGCTGACTCTAAATCAAATGGCTGTACAACAGCTAAAAGCTTATAATTCCTCTAACAACAATGACGAATATCTCCTTGCCTATGATTTAGAATTGCATTCGCAAGATTCTCTTCCCGAAGAAGTTCACGAATTAGTCGAGTTCTGCATTTTAGCAAGCCAGAGAGATCCCTTCGATCCGATGGAAAAAGCATTTAAGCAATTGGGCGATCGCTATCTTGCCCATACCGAACATTTGCACAGCGATTGGCAGTTGTTGCGAGAATATCCGCTCTCGCCAAATCTCTTAGCAATGTCTCATGTTTGGCAGTCAGCCGATGGTAAGCAGTATGAAATTGCCGCCAAAGGAGCACCAGAAGCGATCGCTGATCTTTGTCATTTTCCACCTGAACAAGGGAAGATTCTGACAACCCAAGTCAGCCAAATGGCAGCCCAAGGATTACGGGTACTAGCAGTTGCCAAAGCCTCTTTGCTGGATGCCCCGCCACCATTTTTACCACCTCATCCATCAATTAATCCCAATCATTTGCCCGCTCAGCAACATGATTTCCCTTTTGAATTTTTAGGATTAGTAGGACTTTCCGATCCAGTGCGTCCAACTGTGGCTGCGGCGATTAAAGAATGTTACACCGCAGGTATCCGTGTAGTGATGATCACGGGTGACTATCCCGAAACGGCTCAAACTATCGCCCGTCAGGTGGGATTGCTACAAATGGGAGCGGTTTTAACTGGAGCAGAATTGGATGCTATGAGTGATACCGAACTCGCTCAATATATCCAAAGTACAAATATCTATGCCCGTGCTGTTCCTGAACAAAAATTGCGGATAGTTAATGCTCTCAAGGCTAAGGGTGAAGTCGTCGCTATGACTGGGGATGGCGTGAATGATGCTCCTGCACTTAAATCTGCTCAGATCGGGATTGCCATGGGACAGCGAGGAACCGATGTTGCCCGTGAGTCGGCGGCCTTGGTGTTATTAGATGATGATTTCTCATCAATCGTGCAAGCGGTCAAATTAGGAAGGCGAATTTTTGATAATCTCCGTAAAGCCATGTCATATCTTGTTGCGATTCACATTCCGATTGCAGGAATATCTTTGATTCCAGTTTTGTTTAAGATGCCATTAGTATTACTTCCCATTCATGTAGCATTTCTACATTTAATTATCGATCCTGCTTGCTCAATTGTTTTAGAAGCCCAACCCGCCGAAGCCTCAGTAATGAAGCGATCGCCCCGCAATCCCAAAGAACCTCTATTTGGCAAGAAAACTTTGGGCTTGGCAGTGTTGCAGGGCGGCGGAATTTTAGCAATTATTCTAGTAATCTATGTGATCGCCATTTATCGTAAACAAGGTGAACTTGATGCCCGTACTTTAACTTTTACCACCTTGATTTTGGCAAATTTAGGACTAATTCTCAGCGAAGGCTCTATCTCTCGCCTCAGCTTTAAAATTCTGCGATTGCCCAATCCTGCGCTGTGGTGGGTATTAGGTGGAGGGCTGTTTTTTCTTGCCATCGTACTTTATATTCCTTTCTTTCGTAACTTGTTTAGCTTCTCTTTTCTCCATGTGATTGATCTAGCAATCTGTTTACTCGGTGGAGCGATTAGCTTGGTTTGGTTTGAAGTATTAAAGCAACCGAGAAAAGCAAAACTTTAGTGAATTTTTAATCACCAAATCAATCCATTAAATTCTACTTAATCTAAATAATTCTTAGAAAATAATTTTTATGAAGACATCCATTCAACCTGTTAATCCATCTCAAAAATCTAAACCGAAATCTAAATCTTCAGTAGATTCATCTAGAGAACTTATCAGTATTGCTCAAAGTAGTGTGGATGAAGTTCTGCACTTATTCGATACTGAGTTGGCAGGACTAAGTGAAGAAGACGCTAAGAAACGATTAGACAAATCTGGATTAAATGAGATTGCCCGTGAGAAACCGATCGCTTGGTATGTGCAACTGTTGAAAACAGTGACTAATCCTCTATCGCTCTTACTGATTACCTTAGCGGTGATTTCTCTATTAACTGGGAGTGCGATCGCGGCACTGATCATTTTTATCATGGTAATTTTTGGAGGTTTGCTACGCTTCTCCCAAGAATTTCAATCTAACAAAGCGGCTGAAAAGCTGCGAGCAATGGTGAGTGTTACGGCAGCCGTAAATCGTAAGGATGATACTCCAAAGAAAGATCAGGGAATAAACTTAGGAAAAGAAATCGCTGTGAAGCTGCTAGTCCCTGGAGATATCATTTTTCTCTCCGCAGGCGATATGATTCCTGCTGATGTCAGGCTAGTTGTGGCGAAGGATTTATTTCTCAGTCAGTCCACCCTCACAGGAGAATCTTTACCCGCCGAAAAACACGTTGATCTGCACGATGACAAACAGAAAAACCCTTTAGAGCTAGTCAATCTTTGCTTTATGGGAACCGCCGTAGTTAGCGGTTCGGGAACGGCTGTTGTGATAGAAACTGGCAGTCATACTTATTTAGCATCACTCGCTAAAACTATTAGTGGGCAAAAAGCCCGCACCAGCTTTGACAAAGCCGTGAATAGCGTCACTATGCTGCTGCTCCGCTTTATGGCAATCATGGCTCCATTAGTATTTGTGGTCAATGGTGTATCTAAGGGCAATTGGATTGAGGCTTTCACCTTCAGTTTATCGGTGGCGGTGGGACTTGCCCCAGAAATGCTACCTGTGATTGTCACTGCAAATTTAGCTAAGGGTGCGACCACTATGTCTGAGAAAAAAGTGATCGTCAAAAATATTGATGCGATTCAAGACTTTGGCTCCATGAATATTCTCTGTACCGATAAAACAGGCACTCTCACCCAAGATAAAATCATTTTACAGAGGCACTTAGACCCCTATGGTCAAGAGAGTGTAGATGTCCTCAAATATGCGTATCTCAATAGCTTTTATCAGACAGGATTAAAAAACTTATTGGATATCGCCGTACTAGATCGCCACCAAGAACTTCAAGATTTAGACGTTGAGAAAAATTACAAAAAGTTTGATGAAATTCCCTTTGACTTTGTGCGGCGGCGAATGTCAGTAGTAATTGAAGAGAAGAGTAAAGAACACGTTCTAATTTGCAAAGGAGCAGTAGAAGAGATTCTTAAAGTTTGTACTCAAATCAAAGTCAACGATCAGATTTTACCCATGGATGACTCGGTTCAGACTAGGGTAGCGGACTTGCAACAAAAATTAAACTCCGATGGATTAAGAGTAGTTGCTGTAGCATACAAAGTCATCCCACCTGATCAATCCCATTATGCGATCGCCGATGAGTGTGATTTGATTTTATTAGGTAATATTGCATTTCTCGATCCGCCCAAAGATTCTGCTGCCGAAGCGATTAAAGCCCTCAAACGTAATGGAGTCGAAGTCAAAATTTTAACTGGAGATAATGAAATCATCACTCGCAAAATTTGTAAAGATGTGGGATTGACTGTCCAAAATGTTTTATTAGGCAGTGATATTGCAGCTTTGTCCGATGATAAATTAGCTGAAGTTGCTGCAACCACAACCATCTTTGCTAAATTCTCGCCTACCCAAAAAGCCAAAGTTATTCAGGTGCTGCGCCAAAAAGGAAACATTGTCGGATACATGGGCGATGGGATTAATGATGCGGCGGCTCTGCGTGAAGCGGATGTGGGCATCTCGGTGGATACGGCTGCCGATATTGCTAAAGAGTCAGCCGATATCATTTTGTTAGAGAAAAATTTGTTAGTCCTAGAATCTGGCGTAACTGAAGGTCGGAAGACTTTTGCCAACATCGTTAAATATATTCGACTAGGCACTAGCTCTAACTTTGGCAATATGTTTAGCGTCTTGGGTGCAAGTGCGCTTCTACCATTTTTACCGATGCAGCCAGTGCAGATATTGATCAATAATCTTCTCTACGACTTTTCGCAAACAGGTATTCCCTTTGATCATGTAGATAAAGAGAACTTAGAGAAGCCACCAAAGTGGAAGATTGAGAACATCCGCCGATTTATGATTTTCATTGGTCCAATTAGCTCTATTTTTGACTATGCCACCTATGCCCTGATGTGGTTTGTGTTTGGGGCGACCACTGTAAATAATCAGGCTCTGTTTCAAACAGGTTGGTTTGTGGAAAGTCTGATGACTCAAACCCTAATTGTCCATGTCATCCGCACGGCTAAAGTACCATTTTTCCAAAGTTTTGCCTCTCTACCAATGCTTTTGACTACCGCTACTGTCATGGCAGTTGGGATATATCTGCCATTTTCGCCGATCGCAGCCAGTTTAGGTTTTGTTTCCTTACCAGCCGTTTACTTTCTCTGGTTAGCTGGCATCCTCACTTGCTATTGCGTATTGACTCAATTTGTAAAAACTTGGTTTATCAAAAAATATGGATACAACTAAATTGCCAAACCTAATGAATACTTCAAAGCAATCTCATGATTTGATTTACACAGACTGGACACTGATCGAACCTCAATTCGATCCAGCGCAGTTGCATTTTCGAGAAACTGTATTTGCAATCGGCAACGGTTATATGGGAACGCGAGGCAGCTTTGAGGAAGGCTATCCCGATGCGCTGCCAGCCACCTTAGTGCATGGAGTATATGACGATGTACCAGGAGTTTATACTGAGCTAGCAAATTGTCCAGACTGGCTAGCATTGACGATTGTGATCAATGGCGATCGGCTGCGACTTGATCGCGGCGAAATCCTTGATTACGAACGAAAGCTTGACTTGCGGAACGGGATTCTGAGTCGATCGGTGCGCTGGCGTAGCCCCACTGGAAACACAGTCGATTTACAGTTTGAGCGCTTTGCTAGTTTGGCAGATCATCAGATTTTAGGACTGTGCTGCCAGATTACGCCTGTCGATTTTAATGGCACGATTGAGGTTCAATCCAGTCTCAATGGCTATCCCGATAATCAAGGTTTCAATCATTGGGAGCAGCTAGATCGAGGCAAGATAGAGCAAGGAATCTGGCTTCAAGTTCGCACCCGCAGTTCTCATATCGAACTCGGCATGGCGGCTAAGATGACCGCGATTGGAACCGATGCGTCATGGCAAGTGACAAATCCTCTTGACTGTCCTACCCTAGCGATCGCCTTTATCGCGACCAAAGGACAGACTGTAGGCGTGGAGAAGATGGTGACATTGTTCACATCTCAGGATGTGGAACTTCCAGTTCAGGTGGCTCAAGCTAAATTATCTAACCTGCCATCCTATGCAATGCTGCTTAGCGCCCATCAACAAGCGTGGAAAGAAGCTTGGCAGCAAAGCGATATCGAGATTGAGGGAGACATTAACGCTCAGTTAGCAGTTCGCTACAACCTGTTTCAACTTTTGATTGGTGCGTGTTCGCACATCACGGGTGAATGCCTAGGCAACAGTCGAGTCAGCGTTCCTGCCAAAACACTGTCGGGCTTGGGCTACCGAGGACACGTCTTTTGGGATACAGAAATTTTCATCTTGCCCTTTTTCACTTTGACGCAACCCGATATTGCTCGTAGCTTGTTGACCTACCGCTATCACACTCTAGATGGAGCAAGGCGTAAAGCAGCACATAGTGGGTATGAAGGAGCGATGTTTGCTTGGGAAAGTGCGGCTACTGGAGATGAGATGACGCCTAAATGGTCGATTTTGTCTGCTTCCTATGCGGAAGCCACGCGCATCTGGTGTCGCGATCGCGAAATTCACATTAGTGCCGATATTGCCTATGCAATCTGGCAATACTGGCAGGTAACGGGCGATGATATTTGGTTGCGAGATTATGGAGCCGAAGTCATCCTAGACACTGCCATCTTTTGGATGAGTCGGGTGGAGTGGAATACTAAGCAGGAACGATTTGAGCTATGCGGGGTGATTGGCGCTGATGAATATCACGAGCAGGTGAATAACAATGCCTACACGAATCAGATGGTGCAATGGCATCTAGAAAAGGCGGTGGCAGTTTATGAATGGTTACAGCGTATATTTCCCGATCGTGCGGCTGAACTAGCCCAAAGGCTCCAACTCACCCCAGAGAAGCTGCTGCAATTTCAAGCGGCGATCGCGCAGATGTATATCCCTTACGATGCTAAAACAGGGCTGATCGAGCAGTTTGATGGTTTCTTCCAGTTAAAAGATGTCAACTTAAGCGACTACGAACCGCGCGATCGCTCGATTCAAGCTGTTTTAGGAATGGATGAAACGAATCAGTCCCAAGTACTTAAGCAGCCTGATGTACTGATGCTTCTCTATTTAATGCGAGATACTCAAGCGTTCCTTTATCGTCCTGACGTTCTCCAAAAAAACTGGAATTACTATGCTCCCCGCACAGACCGCACTTACGGATCGTCTCTCTGTCCTGCCATTCACTCTATCCTCGCCGCAAATCTAGGTGAAGCAGCAGAAGCCTATAAATATTTTATGCAAGCCGCTACGGTTGATCTAGAAGATAGTCGCGGTAATACAGCAGACGGTATTCATGCGGCTTCGGCTGGCGGTGTCTGGCAAGCAGTAGTTTTCGGTTTCGCAGGAATTCAATTAAAGGACAGCATTCCGATCGCAAATCCTCATCTCCCGCCCACATGGACTCGCCTCAAATTTAAGCTGAACTGGCGCGGCACTCGGCATAGCTTCGATCTATCACCATCACTAGCTCCTGACATTCAGGGCTTCATCTTCGATGTCGATGGGGTTTTGACGAACACTTCCGAATTTCATTATCGTGCTTGGCAGCGACTGGCTGATGAAGAAAAATTACCCTTTGATCGACTTGCTAATGAAGCCCTGCGAGGCGTGTCTCGCCGCGCATCGCTACTGCATATCGTCGGCGATCGCCTTTACTCAGAAGCCGCACTTCAGGAAATGATGGAGCGCAAAAACCGCTACTATCTAGAATTTATCCAAACCATTACTCCTCAAGATATGTTTCCTGGAGCCGTTGAGTTATTAAAAGAACTCAGACGATCTGGAATTAAAATCGCGATTGGCTCTGGTAGTAAAAATGCACGCGCTGTGATCGAGAAGTTAGGGATTGCCGATCTCATTGATGCGATTGCCGATGGCAATAGCGTAGAACTTTCCAAGCCAGCCCCTGATCTATTTCTGTACGCTGCTACTCAGTTAGAACTCGATCCTGCCCACTGTGTTGTGGTTGAAGACGCTACGGTTGGCATTGAAGCAGCGATCGCCGCAGGGATGTGGTCGATTGGCATTGGATCTCAAGAGCGCGTTGGCGCTGCCAACATTGTGCTACCAAATCTAATCGGCGTTCACCTAAGCGATCTCCAAACTCAATGGCGATAAGCAAATAGGAAACTTGATGCAGAAGCCTTTTCGAGACAACTAGACCTGATTAAAACAAGCTTTTGGAGAATTAATCGATATGAACAACAAATTTAACGCTTATCTATTGGGCGGCGGTATCGGCTCTTTAGCCGCCGCAGCCTTCATGATTCGTGACGGTGGATTATCTGGCGAAAATATTTTTATCTTAGAGTCAAAGCCTATTCTAGGTGGAAGTTTAGATGGATCTGGAAACTCAGTAGAGGGGTATTCGATGCGGGGAGGACGGATGTTGACAACTGACAATTATGAATGCACTTGGGATCTTTACAAATCCATCCCTTCTCTTAGTTTTCCCAATAAAACTGTATTTGATGAAACTATAGAGTTTAATAAACTGCACCAATCAAATTGTATGGCGCGTCTCGTTGACCGCCGACGTGCAAAAGTCTCTGTGAGTTCGATGGGCTTTTCCATGCAAGATCGTCAGGAATTGCTGAAGCTTAGCCAAGCCAATGAAGATCAATTGGAAGCAAGTTGTATCACTGATTGGCTTTCTCCCGAATTCTTCGAGACTGAATTTTGGTATATGTGGGCGACTACATTCGCCTTCCAGCCTTGGCACAGTGCTGTTGAATTCAAACGTTACTTACATCGCTTCATGCTCGAATTTTCTCGTATTGAAACCCTCGCAGGGGTGAAGCGTACCATCTACAACCAATATGATTCATTGGTACGTCCATTGCAGAATTGGCTTACATCTCAAGATGTCCACTTTATTTTAGATTCCAAAGTAACCGATCTAGATCGCCATACCGAAGCAGGTAAGTTAGTAGTGACAGGGATTCATTATCAGCAGAATGGTGAAAGCAGAGCGATCAGAGTTGAAGACGGTGACCTTGTTTTTCTCCAAAATGGATCGATGACCGATGCCTCAAGTTTGGGTTCTATGACAAGTGCGCCCAACAAGTTGACCAAACAGGACAGCGATAGTTGGACTCTGTGGGAACAACTGGCAGCGGAATACCCAGATTTTGGGAATCCTGCTACTTTTAACAGCAGCATTGCTGAGTCAGTCTGGGAGTCTTTCACAGTCACGCTTAAAACGCCCTTATTCTTCAACAAGATGATCGAATTCACTGGCAATCAACCAGGAACGGGAGGACTTGTCACATTTAAAGACTCAAACTGGCTTATGTCGATTGTGCTTGCTTATCAACCTCACTTTATAAATCAACCCGCCGATATACAAGTCTTCTGGGGATATGCCCTGTTCCCTGATCGCGTAGGTAATTTCGTTCCCAAGCCGATGAGCGAGTGTAACGGTGAAGAAATTCTTCGAGAGCTTTGCGGTCATCTGCGATTTGATTTAGATGTCGTGGCAGCAGCAAACTGCATTCCTTGCCGAATGCCATACATTACCAGTATGTTTATGCCGCGATCTCACACAGATAGACCGTTGCCAATTCCACATAGCTCGAAGAATCTTGCGTTCATTAGTCAATTTGTCGAAATTCCTGATGATGTAGTCTTCACCGTCGAGTATTCAGTGCGCGTTGCTCAGATGGCGGTTTATGAATTTCTAGGTATTGACCGCCAGATTCCAACTGTTTCGGCTCATGATAAATCATTGCGAGTGCAATTTGAGGCTTTAATCAAAGCGTTTAAATGA
>JAYVVP010000261.1:0-10048 GCA_043786935.1 Pseudanabaena sp.
TGGATTAGGGGCGCTTGTCTCTGCTTTAAAATCGATTCGTAACAATAACGGAGAAATGGTAATTGCTGGTGCTAACGATCAAGTTCAAATGCTATTTGAACTTACCAGCATGACCAAGATCTTTAAAATTTATCCAACAATTGATGAGTTTAACGCAACTTTAAGTTAGTCAAATGTGAAACTCAACTTCTAATAACGATAAATCATCTTCAAAAGGTTGATTATTAGCAGCGTCTTTGACACAAGATAATATATGTTCAATTCGGGATAGGCGATCGCTTGGAGTCCGAATGAAGGTATCAATTAGGGCGTTGAATCCCCAGATACTACCGTCATCTTGAGAAATCTCATAGACACCATCACTAAATAAATATAATCTGCTATCAGTATCAATTTCACAAACTTGTTCTTGATAAGTTACATCAGCTATCATGCCGATTGGTAAACCAGTTGTTTTAAGCAGCTTAATTTTAGGTATTTCTTGATTAGAAATTAGTACAGCAGGTGGATGTCCGCCGCTTGAGTAAACAAGTTGATGAGTCCTTTGGTCATACACACCATACCAAATCGTAAAATACATTTCATTATGAACTGACATTTGAAAAGTATTATTGAGGTCGCGTAATACCTCACTAGGGCTATAGAAATTTGTCGTGTATTGAGATGTTCCGCTATGTCTTAAGCTTCGTGTACGCATTAGATTTAAGACAGAAACAGATAGTAGTGCCGAGCCAATCCCATGTCCTGATACATCTAATAAGTAAAGTGCTAAGTGATCTTGATCTAACCAAAAATAGTCAAAGCTGTCTCCGCCAAGCTGAGTTGATGGCAAAAAACTAGACTGAATTGAAACATTGCCTTTGATCGGTTCAGGTAAAAGCGATCGTACATATTGAGAAGCTTGAAACAGTTCTTGTTCGATTAATTGTTTTTGTCTTTGCAGTTCTTGAGTTGCTTGATAAAGTCGCAGCCCCGCTCTCACCCTTGCCCGTAACTCATTAATGCGTGGAGGCTTACCTAAAAAGTCATCCGCCCCCATTTCTAGTCCTTTAACCAAGTCCCCTTCTTGATCGCGCGCGGTCAATAAAATAATATAAATATTAGCTAATTCAATGCTGCTCTTGATGCGACGACATACTTCTAAACCATCAATAACTGGCATAACCCAGTCACAAATGATTAAGGATGGTTGCAGTTCTTTAGCCTTATCTAATCCTTCTTGACCATCCTTTGCCAGAACAACATCGTACCCCTCACTCCTAAGAAATTTCTGAAGAGTTAGTCTAATAGTCGGATCGTCATCAATGATCAGAATTTGGAACATATGGATATATCTAGGTTGCAGCTCACTAGCAAGATTAAGATTACCAAATACTTTAAGTCCATAAAACTAACTAGTGTCTACCAAGCTATTTGCTGCTATTCGTCGATTGTGAAGGATTTCGCCACTCTAGTAAATAAATCTTTAACCTTGTACCAACGTTTCTCAGAGCTAGAAATGCTTAGAGTGTAGAGATTTCCGCGATTTGTTGATACAGTTACGAGGTCATGGCGAGGTTCACCTTTTAGGCGCTGAACCGCATATTCAAAAATGTAATAACTACGATCGCCTGATTCTTGCTTTTGGGCGACCCTTTGAGTAGCATTAAGCAATTTTGCCTGACGACCAGAGCCTTCTGGAGCGACTACACGCTGTTGAACTCGTAAGCCGATTGCTTCAGGATCACCAATTTCTTCGAGTGTCTTAACTGTTTCTAGTTTGCTAATTGCGACAAACACGTTTTCAGATGGCTCAATGATGTCATGGAACAAAATATCAATCGCTGGGTTGCTCTTAGTCTCTGTCCACCCATTTGGATATAAAAATCTATAGCCATCTTTACCATCTGTAAATGGCACTAAGCCACTCGTGGGAGTATTCGCGCAACTGGTAAGAAATAGGGCGAATACTACAAGCAGGGTAGAGACAGCACGTTTAAACATAAATTAAAAGAATTAAATTAAATAGCGAAAATATTAAATAACATCAATCAAAAAGTAGGGGAATTAATCTAATTAGCGACTACTTTGGATGGCTTATATAAGTACTAGAATACAGTACTACAGTAATGTTTGCTAGGTTAAACCCCACTAAAGAATAAAGATAAATTTCGGAATTGTAAAGTATTACATCAAAAGATTACGCTTCGTATCCAACCAGATTGGTCAGTAACATTTGTATGATAGTTTCTATATCGGAAGTCGTAGACAAGACTTATCTAAGTTTTAGGTAAAACTAAGTCGTTAGATTGAAAAATATTTAGGTTACGTTCATATACTTATCAGAGGTAACGTGGTGATTAGCAATAGATCTGCAACATTTCAAGGAATTTATTCGCAAGGCGATCTGAGTGGATATGTGACCCATTTACAGTTACACATGGCTTTACAAGCTCGTAATCTTGTCCCAAATTTGAGCAGCGATCGCGCTCCAGATAGCCGTAGCATGATGCTATCTAGTACACAAGCTGATTTTGAGAGATTAGCCTCTCGCTTATAAAGTTAATTAATTAAACTTAATTAGTAAATTTAAGGACAAGGGACGCATTGCGCCCCTTCTTTTTTTTTGATCTTTTTTTGATATGGAGCAAGAAGCCAGAGCTTAAGCCACTTGTTTAAAATTTTTGGCACAATAGAAAAGTATGATCACTTGAAGAAGCAACCCTTAGTTCAAGTGGCAAATAAAAAGCTATTTTGAGGTGTCATGCAGGCTGAGACGTTAGAACTGTTGGAATGGAATCGGTTATGTCAGCATTTATCAACCTTTACAACGACTAAGCTGGGAGCGATCGCGGCTTTGCATTTGCCGATACCCGATTGCTATGAAGATACATTAGCCCTGCTTACTCAAACTAAAGAAGCCTATGCACTTGAGGAAAGAAATGCAGGTGTATCTCTCGATGGGATTCAAAATATTACAGAAGCGGTATTTCGGGCGGAAAAGCAGGGGATTTTGTCGGCTAATGAGCTATGGGCGATCGCGACAACTTTGGCAGGAGCGCGAAACCTACGCCGTCAGCTAGACAATGCTGATAATTGTCCAAATTTGCAGATATTAGCCAGTGAGTTACGAACTTATCCTGATGTCGAACAGGAGATATATCGTTGTATTGATGAAGGCGGAAATGTCCTTGATCGTGCTTCTGTACGCTTGGGCGAAATTCGGCATGAGTTGACCTCAGTGCGCGACCAAATTCTTACAAAACTGCAAAATATCATGCAGCGCAATGCTAGCTCGATTCAGGAGCAGATTATTACCCAACGTAGCGATCGCTATGTCTTAGCGGTTAAGTCGCCACAACGCGATCGGGTACCTGGGGTAATTCACGATACATCAAGTACAGGCATGACAGTATTTGTCGAGCCAAACTCAGTAGTGCAGTCTAATAACCGTCTGCGTCAACTGCTCAAACTGGAGCAAGTCCAAATTGAGATTATTCTGGCAGCGCTAAGTGCCAAAATTACTGCAATAGCTGAAGATTTGCAAAGACTATTGATCATTGTTACCAAAATCGATTTAGCGGTTGCGCGTGCGCGCTATGCCTATTGGCTGCGAGCAAATCCACCATACTTTGTTGAGAATGAAGCGATAAATTTACGCCAATTGCGTCACCCCTTGCTGGTATGGCAGCAGCAAAACGAAGAAGGGCTTGAAGTTGTACCTGTTGATGTCTTGATATCACCGCAAATTTCAGTGGTCGTAATTACTGGACCAAATACGGGCGGCAAAACTGCTACCTTAAAAACTTTTGGACTAGTCGCGCTGATGGCAAAGACAGGAATGTATATTCCTGCAAGAGAGCCTGTGGAATTGCCTTGGTTTGATTTAGTTCTGGCTGATATCGGTGATGAACAGTCGTTGCAACAAAATTTATCTACT
Source organism: Pseudanabaena sp. (assembly GCA_043786935.1). Lineage (GTDB taxonomy): Bacteria > Cyanobacteriota > Cyanobacteriia > Pseudanabaenales > Pseudanabaenaceae > Pseudanabaena. The sequence continues at coordinate 3,920 of JAYVVP010000261.1, forward strand.
TTCTCTGGACATATTCGTCGAATCGGACGTATTCTTGAAGCAATTTCTCCACAGTCTTTAGTTCTCTTAGATGAAGTGGGTGCAGGAACCGACCCATCCGAAGGCAGCGCGATCGCTACCGCTTTGTTAGAACATCTAGGCGATCGCACAAGTCTTACCATTGCTACCACGCACTTTGGTGAACTGAAAGCATTGAAATATCAAAATCCTAAGTTTGAGAATGCTTCAGTAGAGTTTGATGATGCCTCCCTTGCACCAACCTATCGACTCTTGTGGGGAATTCCAGGGCGTTCTAATGCCCTAGTGATCGCAGGGCGTTTAGGTTTACCACAGGACATTATCGAAGCAGCGCAAGTACGTGTAGGCGTTGGCTCTGTAGAAATGAATGAAGTAATTGCTGAACTTGAAGCTCAACGCCGCGAACAGACTCAAAAAGCAGAAGCTGCCGCCCAACTTCTAGCAGAAACAGAAAGATTGCATAAAGAGATTTTAGAACGGGCTGAAAAGATGCGATCGCAAGCTAAAGAACTACGCGAACTTCAAGAGAAAGAGGTTAATGCCGCGATCGCTCAAGCCCAAAAAGAAGTTGGTAGAGTAATCCGTAAGTTACAAAAAGGTGAACAAACGGGTGAACAAGTGGCGGCCGATGTCCAACGGACTGAGCAAAGAATTGAAGAACTAACTAAGCGCCATGGGATTGTTTTGCCTGAGCCAAAAGTAGAAGTGCAGTTTAAAATAGGCGATCGTGTTCGCATTCCCAAATTCGGTAAAATTGCTCAAGTCCTAACCGTTCCCAATAGTTCTGGGGATTTCTCTGTCCGTCTGGGACATATGAAGTTATCAATTAATCTCACTGATGTCGAACCTGTATAAACAATCCTAAATTATTTAAGAGAAGTTTCGACTACGCTCAGCTATCGGTATACGCTGGCTGAGCGTAGTCGAAGCCGATATTCTCACCAATCATTTAGGATTGCTCTATAAGTAGTAAAAGATAAGTAGAAGCTTTGCTTGGCAGCACTTCTACTTGCTTTTCACTCATCCAGTAATCACCAATAAATTTTTAAATATGTTGAAATTTTTTGAGTTTGAGGCTGAGTTTGTCGCCTCATTGCGCTGCATTCCTATGCAAGTACGCTATAAATTAGACACCTGTGGCATAAAGTTAAAACTTCAACATTGGTTCAGTTTTTCTGCTGCTCAACGTCAATCCTTAGTTGATGCTCCCTGTAATACTGCCACAGAAATTAAAATCTACCGCGAAAATTTGCGATCGCTAGTTTTTCAACACTTCAACACATATCCTAGCGATCTTCCCATTGATGAAAATCCTGCATGGATGCAAATAGAGTTTATACCAAGCAGTATTTTGGATCACGCAGAAGAATTAAAAGTAGCGATCGCTCCATCTCAATGGCAAAGATTCACTCCGCTTGAACGTTTTGCACTCATCAAGCTCAGCACATCCAATCACGAAAATAATAATTTTTTACCCGCTTTGCAAGAATTTGGAATTGCGTCTTAACAAAAAAAAGAGATGATGCTAAGCACCGCCTCTTTTTTTGACATAGTTTGATATAAGCAAGACGCTTAAGAAAGTTGACTCAAACGATAGCCAACACCGTGGATCGTCTCGATCAAATTGTGAGGCGCACCAGCACCTTTCAACTTGTTACGCAGGCTCTTAATCGTAGCATTGATCGTATCCTCTCTGGGTGGATCGGTAAGCGACCAAACATGCTCCACAATAGTGATGCGTTTTAGAACCTGACGACCATGATGGAGCAGCAACTCAAGGATGTTGTACTCCTTAGGAGTCAAATGAACAGATTGTCCAGTATAGGAAACCTCATGCATCCCAGGATCGAGTTGCAGTTCACCCCAGCGTAAAACTGTAGGTTCAGCAATCTGAGCACGACGTGACAAAGCACGAATGCGAGCCATCAATTCAGGCGGATCGATTGGCTTAACGATGTAATCGTCAGCGCCAGCATCCAGACCCTGAACCTTGTCAGAACTCATATCGAGTCCAGTCACCATCAAAATCGGAATATTGTTGCCGTGAGCGCGTAAACGACGACATAAGTTAATGCCGTCTAACTTTGGCAACATCACATCTAACACGATGAGGTTGTAATCATCAGCCTGAGATTTCTCCCAGCCTTCCTCCCCATCTCTCGCAATATCTACAACACAATGCTGACCAGTTAGAATTTCGGCTAACGCATCAGCTAATTTAGGATCATCTTCTACAAGTAGAATTCTCATTGGCTCGAAAAATCTTAATTATTTAAGCTTTAATTGGCATCTGATTATATGGTAGCGGATACATTTACATTTTTATGAAAAATATAAATGTGAATTTTATAAGTTTTGATAATTTAGGCTCGTATAACTGGATTACATCTAAAATTTATGATATTTACAAGATACTTTCATGTATTAAGATTTTAATATTGACTATAGAACCCATTTGAGATCTTTGCTGACGATCGCCAGCTAGAGGCTGTTACAATTACACCTCAACAAAAGAAGTTGAATCTTAATTTTGTCTAACGGCTAAAGTGATCGGCGGCGAGTAACCTAGAACGAAGCGCAAAGATACTACTGTACCGTCCGCTCCACTGTGTTGTTATACCGTGCCTTTACGATCGACTTTCCAAACATCTATATTCAAAGAGCGATTATGTACTTTTGAAAGCCGAGACAGCAGACGGAGCGAAACTACCAAAAGTAACTGCTTTAAGCATCGAATCTCGGATTGCATTGTTATGTAACTGAATGTTTGCCATGCCATGCCGCTCAAAGTATTTTGCATACTCAGCTTGATAAACGATGTCTGATAGTATAATTTTACCGTTTGGTTTAAGAACTCTAATGATTTCATTGAGTGCTTTTTGCCGATCGCGCTCTTCTTCTACGTTATGCACTGCCCAGCTTGAAACCACCACATCAAAGAAGTTGTCAGAAAAAGGTAACTGACACATATCCGCCGTTTCAACTTCAATGCGCTCTGTAACCCCTTCAATCGCGGCATTTTCGAGCACAGCAGCAGAGCTATTATTTGCCTGGTCTTGCTGTTGCCAGAGATCGATCCCGATCACCTTGCCAGAAGTCAGCCGTTTTGCCGCTCCAATCAGCATTAGCCCTCGTCCACAACCAACATCCAGCACTCTCTCCTTTCCTGACCACTGAATCAGATTTAGCAGATTTTCGCTATCTTTTAACTTCATGACTTTACTGCCATAAATCATGAAGCATCCCATACCTAGTAGGTAGATTGTCGCAACCCCCACTAGCATCGCAACGATAATTTTTAGAATTCCTCCCAATATCGAGGAGAAGATCACTACAAGCAGAATAGCCAGTGCTACCGCACCCCCAATAAAAAAGAATCGCATGAGATCTGGTGCGTCAATGCCATAGTTCGGTTTAAGATCAAGCTTTCTAGTAGGCATGGGTTTTTACTCTCATCAAGGGGGACTGGAAAAATCACGATCTACTAATCAATCTCCAGAACCATTTCTTGGTAGGCTCGGAGCATGAAGTTTGGTAAAGGAGCTACGGTTCGACCGTTTGCTAATCGGAGGCTCGGATACTGTTGAGTTAATTCCTCTAACACCAGCCGAAGTTCCAACTTCGCTAACGCCGCACCAATACAGTAGTGAATTCCATGCCCAAAACCCAGATGGTTTCCTGCATTTTCGCGATTGAAATCTAGCTGTTCTGGATTCGCGAATTGATCTGGGTCATAGTTGCCAGATAAGTAAGCGATCCAGACCGTCGAACCTTTTGGAATCGTCACATCGCCTAACATTGCATCCTGACTTGTGCGGCGAAAGAGTCCGATCGCCGATCCACCGTGGCGTATCAACTCATCAATGGCTGTTGTACAAAGCTCTGGATGTTGACAGAGATCGTCCCATAACGTCCGCTGACTTAGAAGGCTATATAGCGTATTCCCAATCAACGCCGCTGTCGTTTCATGTCCTGCTAACACTAAACCCGATAACAAACCTGCCAGTTCCTCATCACTCAATGGGTCGGCATCCTGCTGTTGCGCGGCGATTGCTGCACTGATTAAATTTTCTGTTGGATGTTTCGCATAGTGTTTCACTAAATTCAGCAGATAATCGTAATAGTCCATGATACTCTTCCCGATCCTCCGTTGCTCTTCCACAGCAAGTCCAGGGATTTGTATGCGAACAAAATCTGTACACCAGCGTTTAATTTCTGGGGCATCCGTATCTGCCACGCCCATTAATCGGCAAATCGTTAACAGCGGGAGTTGGTCACAGAACGTTTCGATCGCTTCTGCTCGTTTGTGGGTGCGTAAATCCAATAGCAGTTGATGAATCAATTCTCGAATTTGCGGTTCGAGAAGGCTCATTTGGCGGGGTGAAAATGCCCGCTGAAATTTATAGCGAAACCGGGTGTGCATCGGTGGATCTGTATTGACCAAGGAATAGCTAAAAGCGGGGTGATCTAGCCCACCTATCACCTTTAACGCTTCGGGTGATACGACCGCTGGTGCCGAAAAAGAGCCGTCCGACGTAAATGTATCCGTATCCTGCATCACCGCCTTGAGATCGGCATGGCGCGTCACCACCCACATGTTCATTACAGGACTAAAGAACACAGGCTGCTCTAGCTGGGCTGCCATGAATGCCGACTGTGGGGCAAGGTTGAATTGAGGGGTGAAGGGATGAAACTGCTCTGACGATCGCAGGTGAGCGACTGGACAGCTTGAAGCTTGGGTAGGGTTAGTAGACATAAAATTCATTCAAACGTATAATTAAATTATTAAAACGTACGTTTGATTAAATTGCAAGTTATTGGTGGCGGATTCCTGAAATTAGCGTTGCCGTTTGATGTCTTGCCGCAGGTGCGATCAATGACTGGTGTCGATCGACTACTATTGATGGAAATTACTTAAACTTGGACAAACTAAGAAACCCGTGGCTGCCTCAACAATTGATACCAAAGAACAGATCCTGATCGTGGCCGAACGGCTGTTTGCCGAACGCGGCTTTGCAGGGACGACGCTACGGAATGTAGTAAGTGAAGCGGGGGTCAACCTTGCGGCGGTTCACTATCACTTTGGGTCTAAGGAAGAATTATTTCGAGCCGTGGTGCAGCGGTTTGCGCGTCCGGTGGTAGAGCAAGAGTTGAAATTACTATCCGAACTAGAAGCTAAGGCAGGGCGACCGTCTGTTGAGGAGATTTTAACGGCGATGGTCAAGCCTTCCTTAGAGATTTTGTCTCAGGATGACGATAGGCATTCGATCCGAGCGCAATTTATGGGGCGTTGCCGCACAGAACCGGAGCCGATCCAGAGTATTGCCTATGACGAATTCGCCCCTGCCAGTAAAGCTTTTCTCGAAACATTACAGCAAGTGCTACCGGAACAGTCCCTAGCGCAACTCGGCTGGAAATTTGACTTAGTGATTACGGCCTTAGTCCGGGTTTTAATGGAAGCGGGCAAACCCCATGCCTTGCTCAAAAGCAATCGTCCAGAAGATATTCAAGCCACAACGCAACAACTGGTAAAGTTTCTCAGCCCAGGAATGCGATCGTGATGTCAACCCATACTGTAGAGCAAATGTATGACGCGAGATGACTTCAACAACTTTTGTCAACGTCTGCCCGCCGCAACGCATACTGTACAGTGGCATGACTCTGATGTCTGGAAAGTGGGGGAAAAGATTTTTGCAATCTGCGATCGCAGTAATGATTTCTTGCCAGGGATCGCATTCAAGGCTTCTAAGACTGATTACGAGGTTTTGCGTGATATGCCTGGACTGCGCCCCGCTCCCTACCTGGCTACTAAGGGGATGAAGTGGATTCAACGCTATGACCGCCCTGGATTAGATGATGAGAATTTTCGGCACCGTATCACCGAATCCTATCATATGGTTGCATTAGGCTTGTCACGCCAGAAATATACCGAACTGGGATTGTAGATTCAAATTGACCCTGCGGTTAAGTCGCTGTTTAGATTTTATGAAAAGATCGAAGGCGGCATAGCGGTAGGATTCAGCGGCAATCAATCAACTCAAACGATAGACGAAGAGACTTTGATTGTCCGCTGCAATCGAATTGTTGCGCCGTGCTATTGCAGCACTTTTT
>JAYVVP010000262.1:0-10041 GCA_043786935.1 Pseudanabaena sp.
TCAATGCATATGAATCTTGGGATAGTTTAGTCTCGTATGTTGAAAAAGTTCTTCGAGACTTCGGCTCGAATTATGTAATTAATTTTGCTTAGCTACTTAGCAAGGCTTTCAGAAACGCTCAAAAAATCAATGAAACACTTACTGTGTAAAGTTTTGATGGCATTTTAGTCGTTTTATTTCCGATTAAGTCTAATATTGAAAAATTGGCTTTGCTTGGCTCGTATCCAGCTTGGGCATCAAAAAGCCCACCACCCGATCCAAATCCGTCACCAACTCAGTCGCCCAAGCGATAGATACCCGTCCCTTTTCTGCCAAAGGATCGACAGGCGGATGCGCAATCATAAACGCTAACTTTCGTGCATAGTCGCCATGAGGCTGATGATAAATCTTCGCCACCAGTTCAGGTTTAATCCGCACCGTATAGATATTCGCCTCACCACCCGATCCAATGGGAGATTTTGAGAAAATGTAACTTTTGTCCATAGGAATATTTTTCTAGGCGTTAAAAATTTGTGCTGGCGTTAACTTTAGTTCGGGAAACAGCAAGGACTTAATCACCTCATCACCTCGATAAACTATTTCTTCATACAACCCATCTACGAGCAGTAAAACCGTTACCTTGCGATCGCTAAAATCAATAATCCAATATTCAGGAATCTCGATCGCATTGTATTCTGCTCTCTTCTTGCGATAGTCAATATTGCGCGTACTATCACTGACGATCTCCACAACTAACAAGGGAACCGAATCCGTTAATACTGCTTCCCGAAATCGCATATCTTGCCACTGTTCTGATGTAATTACCACCACATCAGGGACTCGACAAGTGATTTTGCCTCTGACTTGTCCCGTTTGTACTGCAATCAAATCCTGCTTAGAAATCAAAGGCAACTGCAAACGCTGAATCTCAAAACGGAAAGAATCATTGACAAATTTACTCATGCCGCCATGAAGTCCCGTAGGTTGTGCCATCGCCACTAACTCTCCATTAACTAACTCATAGCGCGTATCTGTTCCATCATCGTAAGCAAGATATTCCGCAAGTGACAGCAAAGGACTTGCAACAATCATGATTGAATCCTCCTAAAACAATTAGTTGACAGTGCATATTTACTCATTTTATAGCAACCCACTTGGTAATGAAGCTAGCAGCAAAGTTAAATCATCATCGGTGCGATCGCAAACTCTAGGCGATCGCAAAAATTCTGTTAGTTCCTGATGAGCAGCATCTAAATCCTTCGCCTCAGCAATGAACTTAAATAGAGGTGCAAAAAATGGTGTATGAGCCACACCTTGAGGCATTTGCAGCGCCAACATTTGCAACCCATCCGAAAACATTGCTAACTGAGCAGGTTTCCCTTCCCATAAACAAATTTGAGCCGAATCAATTCCATTTGGTGAAGTTAAAAATGTTGCTAAATCTAGAGATTCTTCAATCGGAGGACTGGTTAAAGCGATCGCCGTTCCTTGCTGATTAGCGACCACAATCGCCCCATCTCCCACCTGAATCGCCGCCACAATATCAGGAGTCGCCACTACAATTAGCAATGTCGTTGATAGCTCACGCACATTTACCTGACGCGATTCCGCTTCTTCTTGAATCGTAACTAAAGCATCTTCTAAGCCACTGTTAAGCAGCACTCTCTATCCTTCATCACTATCAGGAATTGATGACTCGGTTATTTTAGAAGCAATTCCCTTCACCGCAGTTTGCACCGCCAGTAAAGTCCCACCTCTGAAAGTGAAACAGATCCTGCTCCATCCGCAACACCCGCCACTAAAATGCGATCGCCTACCACTTGCCAAAAATGAGCATCCTGACAGGGTAAACTGCGCTTTTGATGACTAGTTCCTTCAAGAGAAACTGCTACAACCGACCATTGAGAAGAACCTAGATCATGATCAAGACTCACTAGACCATCCCCCAATCTGGCGGCGTTAAGGGAACTTGTTCATCAGGCTTAGAATGAGAAACACGCTGCATACTTGCCGATAGCCACACAAACATCTCGCGGAAACTTAATCCCTTCAGTTTAATCGGCGATTGCACAGACATCTTTTGTAACTGATCCATATCTGCACCTTCCACACCCACCGCAAAAAAGGCAACCCGTTTATTCGTCTCCTCTTCTTTCACCCGTTGCGCCGCCTGAGTCAACAGATAAGCATCTTCCCCATAGGGCGCACCATCGGTAATCAAAAATACCCAAGGACGATAGTAAGTGATGCCACTATTTTTATAGATTTGCTTTCGCGCTTGGATCAAATCAAGGGCTTTATTAATACCCGAAGCCGTATATGTCAAACCCTGCGCTGTCAAAGTTGGCGCTTGAAAATGCTCAGCCGTAGCAAATTCATGCTCCACGCGCACCGTCGTATCAAAAGCCACGATCGCCACTTCCACCCGTTTACTTGCCAAATTATCCTGCAACAAGTCATCTCGAAAAGTTTGTAACCCTGCATTCAAAGCCGCAATTTTTTCCCCACCCATCGATCCAGAAGTGTCTAAAAGCAACACACAAGGGCAGCGCGGCTCTGGATTTTCCGCAAATTCGATCGCATCAAGAGTCATAGCACTGAAATAAACCTAAAGTGTTCATAATTAAAACATATATTGGCTGATGATCGCATTATCAATTAACCGCCTCTAAATCACTTAAAAAACTTCTTTAAATTATCAATTTGCCTGTTCACTTATAATCAAAATCTTTTACTGCACAGACATTTAAGGTTATTCACTTTGATTGTTCTTATTAAAAAACCGTTATAATAGCGCCGATGATGGGGACAATTACCAAGAATATGGAACTATTTGATTTAATGAGCATTTCTAGCGATCGCTTTGTCAGCGTCCTAGTTGACTGCATTGGCCTTGATGATTTGCTTACCTATCGCGTACCTAAAGATGTCGATGTTCAAATTGGCGATATTCTTAGCGTTCCATTAGGTACTCGCCATGTCGGTGCGATCGCTTTACAAATTTCTGACACTTCCACAATTGGGGATACAGAAATTAAATCAATTAGTTCAGTTGTTAGTTCAGGGATTTTTCCAAAGACCTATTGGCAAATGTTAACTCGCACCGCTGACTATTATCGTACTCCATTAATCCAGACCGTTAAAACCGCACTTCCACCTAAATTATTAGATCAATCTCAATACCGAATCAAAATTAAAAAACAGAGTTTGCTTCCGCCAGAGACAGTAGAAAACTCTCAACCTAAATTGTCAAATGCTGCCCAAATGGTTTGGAATTTTTTGCAAGAGCACAAGAATAATTCCAAAGGAATTAGTCGCCGTTATATTCGACAAAAGCTTGGTAAGTATACAAGTTCAGGCTTAAAAGAACTTCAAAAATTAGAATTGGTCGAAACGATTTTAGAGATGCCAAATCGACCGCAGCCAAAATATGAAGATGTAATCATTTTATTGAAAGCTCCCGATAGCGAAGCTACTCAGAGACAAATAGAAATTCTTACAGTTTTACAACATCAAGGCGGAGAGTGTTTAAAAACACAGTTATCTAAAATCGCAAAGACATCAATTTCTACTTTGCAAACCCTCGCAAATAAAGGATATGTAGCGATCACTAAACGAGAATCTCTACGATTGGGCGGTAAAAGCCATACGGTGACACGCGATCGCGCTAAAGCTTTGACCGATGATCAAGGTGTGGCTTTACAACAAATACTTAAAGCGATCGCTAATCAAACCGCACCACAATTTCTATTGCACGGAGTCACAGGTTCAGGCAAAACTGAAGTATATTTGCAAGCGATCGCCCCAGTTCTCGAAGCAGGAAAATCGGCACTAGTTCTTGTTCCTGAAATTGGCTTAACTCCTCAACTTACCGATCGCTTTCGGGCAAGATTTGGAGATGCGAAAGTGAATGTTTATCATAGCCAGTTATCAGATGGCGAACGATTTGATACATGGCGATTGATGCTTACAAATGAAGCTCAAATTGTTATTGGCACTCGATCAGCAGTATTTGCACCTCTTGCCAATTTGGGCTTAATTGTGATGGATGAGGAGCATGATCAGAGCTTTAAACAAGATCAACCACAACCCTGCTATCACGCAAGGACAGTCGCGCAATGGCGATCGCAGTTAGAGAATGTTCCGCTTGTGCTTGGCTCGGCAACTCCTTCTGCGGAAATGATTTTTGCTCAAAAAGAAGCTAACTCTATCTATTTAGCGATGCCAAATCGGATTGGCAATAAACCGATGCCCCCTATCGAAGTTATCGATATGCGCGATGAGTTGCAAGAAGGTAATTATTCGATTTTGAGCAGCAAGTTACAAGAGGCGATCGCGGAAATGCTAGAACGCAAACAGCAAGGAATTCTCTTTATTCATCGGCGTGGACATAGCACTTTTGTATCCTGTCGTTCCTGTGGCTACGTTGCCGAATGCCCTAACTGCGATGTTTCACTCTCTTATCATGATCCCATTTCACCGACCGCCTACCAACCGAAAATGCCACATTTACGCTGTCACTACTGCAATTATGTCCAAATTCAGCTCAACATCTGTCCTCAATGTAGTTCACGCTATTTTAAACATTTTGGAAGTGGAACCCAAAAAGTTGAACAGGAACTCGCTAAATTATTTCCCCATATTCGGCTGATTCGCTTTGATAGTGACACAACGCGCAACAAAGATCAGCATCGTCTGCTTATCGATCAGTTTCGTTCAGGAGCCGCAGATTTATTAGTTGGCACGCAGATGCTCACCAAAGGGCTAGATATCCCTCAAGTTACATTAGTGGGCGTTGTTTCGGCTGATGGATTATTAAACTTCTCTGACTATCGTGCAGGAGAGAGGGCTGCTCAGACTTTACTGCAAGTGGCAGGTCGAGCAGGTCGTGGTGACGAAGAAGGTAGAGTGCTTATGCAAACTTATACGCCCGAACATCCTGCGATGCAAGCGGTACAAAACTATCGCCTTGATGAGTTTATGCAGATAGAACTAGAAATGCGCGAGGCTTTATGCTATCCACCAATTGGGCAAATGGTGTTGATTCATCTTAGTAGTGAGAGCGATCAAGCTGTGGAGAAATCAGCGACGGAATTAGCAGAATATTTGCGGCAATTAGATAGTGCCTGGGATGTTTTGGGTGCGACTCCTGCGACTATAACCAAAGTTGCAAATCGTTATCGATGGCAGATTTTGCTCAAGTTTCCCCATAAGATTTTGGCTAATGTACCGAGTTTAGAAGAGTTACGAATGTTGGTTAATTCTAAAGCAGTCAGAGTTGCGATCAATGTCGATCCACTGACAATTTTGTAAATCGTTAACGGAAGTTCCACACTTCATAACGTCCATTGCGAAGCGTGAGAATTTGTCCTTCGGTACTGCTAGGCAAAATATTCATCCATATTCTTCCTCCACTCATATCACTAAATAGCAGCGAACCATCACTCGAGAAAGCGATCGCTAAAGGGTAATGTCGATCACCTAAATCAACTTGAGAACGATCAAGAAGTAATAAATATGTCGGTTTCTTAGACCCATCTAGATTAACTGCCGAGAGCCTCCATTGCTGCTGTACCAAAACACCAAAGTCTTCAATACTTACGGAGACTTGACCACTCCGTTGCAACTCTTTATACAAAGTGCGAATGAGGCGTTCAATCTCTTTTGATGAGAGAGTTTGCCAATCAACAGGTGTTCCCATGGCAGACTCAAAAGTACCACCACTTGTGACAAGCGGCGGAATGATACTCTTGCTAAGGAATGGTGCAATACTTGCCTCACCTGACGCTAATATCTTCAACTTTCCATAATCACTAACCCAAAGCGATTGAGCAGTCAGAGTTGATGTTTGGGCTTTTCCAAAAGCATCGTATAACACAACACCGAGACTGTTATTAATTGAAAACCCTAAAATTCTCCATAGTAAAATCGAAGAGCGATCGCTAAGTTCGCTAAATGGTTCATTGCGCCATTTCGTACCATCTTTAATCAGATCAATGCTAACTTCATACCAAGCTTGACCTGGTTCAAGTTTTGGCGGAGGTAAAAACCATTCAGTACCAGCAGTCCCTTGCCCTATATAAGAAACTGTTCCCAACAATTGCTGAGGATTGAGAGCGATCGGCGCAAGATCGAGCCTTTGCAATAATTGATTGGAATCTTTAGAATCGACTTTTTGCTCTCTTAGCCAATGTTCGGCACGTCGCAAGCCATTCCGCTGCAACACTACTAATCCTCCCCAGAGCTTGACCTCTCTAGCTTCTGTAAAAGTCAACATGGTCATCACTCTCTGCCAAATATGAGGATGATATTCAGCTAACATATTTACAATATTATCTCCCCTATAAGTAGGATCATTAACGATCGCTAATGCTTCAGTCCATCGTCCATCAATAATATTAATTAACGCTTTTTCCCCAAGATTAGAATTTGGTTTCTGCACTCGTTCAGAGCTAACCTTGGCATGTAAAGCAATCATGTCATACTGCTCTTGCAGAAATGGCGATAGGCTTTTTCCTTGCGATCGCAACTCATCCACCATGAGATTAAATTTGCCTAGAGCTGGTGACCATAACCCGACACTTCCCATGACTAAGGCATCTTGATAAGCTTTAGGTTGATCTTTCGCTTCATTTAGTGTCACTGGTCGCAATTGTACTTTGCGAATAGAATTTGCACTATCTTCTTCAAGCTGATAAATTAAGAATAACGGCTCAAACGATTGAGATTGATTAATTACCAACTGAACAGAATTAGAATTGCTAGATAGCGCATTACGCCATTTGGGAAGCTCACTCGCAGGACTTGTCCATGTATCTAGCTCAATTAGCTGCGCTCGTTTATCGGTCACAAAATAATAAATTTGACCATAAGCAATACCATCAACATTTGCCGATGTTGTAAACCAAATCCCGCTACTTTGATCACTAAGTTTAGTAGGTGAATTATCTAATAAGGAAAACTTTTTAAGCGGAAGTCGATTGCGATTTGGTTGTAGCCTTTCAGGAATCGCATAAGTGGCATATTTAAGCAATGGCGATCGCACAAAATACTCATCAATTCCTGCGATTGTCGTCGTACTCACTAACAAAAACTTCTCTTCACCACGATCGCGAATAGGCTGATAAAATCTAATTTCGCGAATGTTTTGAGTTTCTGTTTCCAAAACTGTATAAATAACTTCACCAGTTTTGAGATTATAATTTTCACCGAGCTTAAGTTGACTTCGCCCTAGTTCCAATTGAATTTGGGGAAGGCTTTTTGGGATATTCCACAACGAGTTAGAGTAAAAAGCAGGGGTATCGGAAGATGCAAGCCAACTAATTGCCGAGGGATTATTTAGATAAATAAGTCCCAAGGTCACTAGTCCCCCAACTAATGGAATGCTCAATATTATTGCCAGATTGCACCATGTGAAGCGATCGCGCGGATCAATTTCTGGTAATGCTATCCTCGGTCGCGGCTTAGATGCGGCAATGGTAGATGTAAAGCGATCGCGCGGAGCGATTTCTGTTGATGCAGGTAATATTTGATCTGAATGTTGATCAACAAATTGATCAACATTCAGATCAACTTGTTGATTAATAGTCGGCAATTCACGATCAGCCTTAACAAGATCGCCAAAAGGTTTTGAAGATTCAGGCAAAGATTCCATGCGCGGCAGCGTAAATCTTAAACGGATGAGTAAGACTATCATATCTGGGCTTAGACTTACAGCATTGTAAAATCTAGAAATAGCCCATAAAACCAATCCTAGAAATTAGTTTTGATAAAAGTCCGTTTCTGAGAAACTTTCTATCTTTAGAAATGGCAACCAAATTAAATCCTAAAAAATCATTAACCTGAAAACTTTGAGTGATTTAATTTCCATCTCAGATAATCCTCCATCGTCGGAAAATAGTGCACAACCATATCTAAGCCTCCAGGTCTATCTTTGCAATAACCTTCAAGATAATCAGAATTTTTCTTGCGAGGTAGTTTTCCTCCCACCCGATCCTTACAACCTTCTTGATAGCGTGCTTCTTTGATTTTGCCAAACATATTACTTATCTCTTTTATCTAGTCAGCTACATATTTGATTTGTTTTTACTGTATTAAATGTAACAAAAGCTGATAAATAGTTTTTGTATTTGAAACAATAGTTAAAATTGATATGAGATTATGACGTGAGGCTTTGCTTCGTTAGTTATAAGCTTGGCTTATTTCAGAGAAAAAGGCTAAGATAGCAATGGCTTAATTCTGTAGCGATCGCTATGGTTTGTCAGATTATTGTCAAAAAATTTTGCCCCTTTCAGTCATTACGTTTTCACCACACACATTCATGAAATAACGCATTATGTCTACATCAGTACCACCTCAAGAGTCCAAAGTTGCTCAAGATCGCATTATCTTTTTTGATACCACGCTGCGCGATGGTGAACAGTCACCAGGTGCAACCCTTAACGTGGAACAGAAACTGCTAATCGCTCAGCAACTGACTCGACTTGGTGTAGACATCATTGAGGCTGGGTTTCCCTTTGCTAGCAAAGGCGATTTTCATGCAGTCCAAGAAATTGCCAAACTCGTCGGCACAGAAACTGGTCCAATAATTTGCGGTTTAGCGCGTGCTACTAAATTCGACATTGATGCTGCTGCTGAAGCTGTCAAACCTGCGGCTAAAGGTCGTATTCATACTTTCCTTGCCACTTCCGATATTCATCTAGAGTATAAGCTTCGTAAAACTCGCGCTGAAGTTTTGGCGATCGTGCCAGAAATGGTTGCCTATGCTAAATCTAAAATTAATGATGTCGAGTTTTCGCCTGAAGATGCGGGACGCTCTGAGCCTGAGTTTCTCTACCAAGTGCTAGAAGCAGCGATCTCGGCAGGTGCTACCACTGTGAATATTCCTGACACGGTGGGTTATTTGACACCATCTGAGTTTGGAGCATTGATCAAAGGTATCAAAAATAATGTGCCGAATATTGATCGCGCGGTGATCTCGGTGCATGGTCATAATGATTTGGGATTAGCTGTTGCCAACTTTTTGGAAGCTGCCAAAAACGGGGCGCGTCAAATGGAATGCACGATCAACGGCATTGGTGAACGTGCTGGCAATGCTGCTCTTGAAGAATTGGTGATGGCTTTGCATGTCCGTCGCGCTTATTTTAATAGCTTCCTTGGTCGTCCTGTGGAGTCGACTGCGCCGCTTTGTAATATTGATACTAAGCAGATTTACAAAACTTCGCGTCTTGTGTCCAATCTCACAGGAATGTTGGTGCAACCCAATAAGGCGATCGTTGGGGCAAATGCCTTTGCCCATGAGTCAGGTATCCATCAAGATGGGGTGTTGAAAAATCGCCTCACCTACGAAATCATGGATGCTAAGTCAATTGGTTTGACCGATAACTTGATTGTCCTTGGTAAGCTTTCAGGACGTAATGCTTTGAGTTCTCGACTTAAAGAGCTTGGCTTTGAACTCTCTGAACAGGAGCTTAATGCTGCTTTCGTTCGCTTTAAAGAAGTTGCCGACAAAAAACGTGAAATTAGCGATCGCGATCTAGAAGCGATCGTCAATGATGAAATTCGTCATGCTCCTGAAGCATTCAAACTTGAACAAGTACAAGTAAGCTGTGGCGATCGCGCTATTCCTACAGCAACTATTACGATCAGGAGACCTGATGGGGAAGAAGTAACTGATGCTTCGGTGGGAACTGGTCCCGTTGATGCAATTTATAAAGCGATTAACTTGATTGTGAATGTGCCCAATCAGTTGATCGAGTACTCAGTACAGTCCGTTACCGCAGGTATTGATGCCCTCGGCGAAGTGACAATCCGCCTCAAACATCCTGATGCTGGTACATTTTCAGGACATTCCGCTAATACCGATATTATTGTTGCTTCCGCAAGAGCTTATTTGAGTGCGTTGAACAAGCTCTATTTTGCGCTTCAAACACCTAGCACCAAGATAAGCGGTCGTGAAAAGCTTAAAAAAGAAGCTGTCTTGTAAAATTGCTGAACACAACCTCTCCAAAGAAAAACCGCGCAATGCGCGGTTTTTCTTTTTAAAACTGGCGGCGTGCAAAT
>JAYVVP010000263.1:0-3608 GCA_043786935.1 Pseudanabaena sp.
TTGCGCTGAGTTCATCACGTTCATCCTGGACAAACGCAACACCTATTTTAATATCGAATAATCATGCCTCAACAAGCCTCGAACGATTCGCAATCATTATCATTATCATTAATACAAGCCATGTGGAGTGGAATTAGTGGATTTCTATAGTTATGGCTCTATTCAGTGAATGTGATTCTCGATCGACTCGCTCGATTTCATTGAGATTCAGGATTGCTGTCTATTTCCTAGTTAGTCCAATACTAATACAACACTCAACATCTCTAGATGAGTAATGTACTAACAACAAAGTAACATACTTTGTATGTTATTAGTTTGTATTAGTGTTATACTAGTAATATACCTAGTAGAAGGCGAAAGCAAAATTTTTCTAGTATGGTATTTCAGCACTCAACCTCAGCAGTGCTCTACCAGAATTTATTAACTATTTCACCGTGTTGAAAAAAGCAACCTTTAGGGACTTACTCATCATCTATCTCTCAAAAAAGATTAGTTACTCTAGCTATTAATTTAGCCGCTTAAATCAGCCACGCATTACCTTTCTACTAATAGGAGTAGAGTCAATTGACTCTGCTCCTATTTCATTGTCATCAATCTGATAACTTATGAATCGATATATTCGACAATTTTTCAGTCTAATAGATACCATCTGCAAGAGGATAGGACAGCGAATAGCCAATCGAAAAGCACCCCAAGTAGATTCACCAAAGGAACTATTCAGTTTTACAGAGGGTACCAGAAGAGCCACAGAAAAGAGAGCATCTGAACAGATCGAGACCCCCTTTATTGCTAAAAGCAAAATAAATAATTATCAACAGCGCAATAGCCACCGAAAATCTAAAAGGGCAAAATGGGCAGAGGACAGGCACAAGCAAGAGATTGCATATGCCGAGGCTAGAGCCAATGGAGATAAAGAAAGTGCTCGTGAATACTGGAAATGGATTAAAAAACATGGAGCTTCAACTACAGAATATTATGCCCATGCTAGAACCAAAAGAAAAGCTGCTAAAAAGATCGCCGACAAAAATAACCAGATTATCAGTGCTGAAGCTAAAAAACGAAAAGCCCAAAGAAAGGCAGATGCACAATGTGAACTTCCAGAAGATGTCATGATCGAACATCTTGAAGATCACCGAGACGGCATTGGCTGGTCCATAGCTGCATTGGCAAAAAAGAGATTTTATATCAGGAGAACACTAAAAGTTAACGATTCAAACGGCGATATGTTTTGCGAAGTCGATGACCAGGGTGAAGCCCTATTCAAAGCAGTTAAGCAACTAATCTCTGAGCACGATCGTTCAAATAAAACAAATGAAGATATTCTTTGAAATGAAAACTCAAAGTATCTTTGAGTTACGCGATGCCAGAAAATTAATCCGGCAAGGTAAGCGAGTCTTGTTTACAACTGGTGTCATCGAAAAATCAGCTAAGGCACTACTGCAATCGGCAGGTATTATCTATTGGGAGAGAATGCCAAGAGAATTGTGGCGAAAAGCCAAAGTTCAAAAGAAAGGCTAGTGTTAACTATTTCATACTATTCACAACACGATCGGGAGAACCTCAAATGCTAAGTATTACATTCTATTCAAAAAACAGCCAATATATGGGATCGATCGATTACACGCTTGATTTTGCCGAATGGCTGCTGGAGCGAGGACTTTACAGAATTGAAGGCGTAAGAGCTTGCGAAACACTGGTATTGACAGAAGAAGAGGAAGATGAAGATGATGATGAGAGCTACGAAATTGAAGTTGTCTTACTCACGAGTGCAACTCGAAAGAAATTACTCAAATTCTTTGAAGTTGCAATTATTCAAGAATCCTCGAAGCCTTCATGGAAAATTGGGCTATTGCGTAGCATAAATGATTTTCTTGAAAATGAAGAGTGTCAATACATGGATTACTTTGCATAAAATCTTTGAATCTCATGAATAACAAAAGCAGGCTTGAATACATTTCAAGCCTGCTTTTTTGTGCCGTTAAATTGAGCAAGCTGAGAGAAGGCGATCTATCCAATAAATCTTCGTATAGCTTTCAACATTATTTAAAAGAAAATATTAAGGTTGTGAATTTAATAAATGGATCTACGATCCATCTATTAGTACTTCCCTTTGTCTTTAAATATCATTCGACCATTTTTAGAGACATAGACATTTTGGTCATGTATTGAATATACATATTCTCCCTTTTTCCATGAGATAACTTCACAAGCATCTGCTTCTGGTGAGGTACAAGGAATTAGATATTTTCGACTTAACGTGATGCAGCCTCCACTAACGAGGCATCCACGGTAAGCACCATTATTTATAGAATATGTGCCCTTGTAACCATTAAAGATATAAGGTTCTGCAAAAGCTGGGTTTGCCAGAACCGTAGTTGCGATCGAAGCAAGTGAAAGAATAGACAGTAGCTTTTTCATGAATTTAGTTGATTATCATATTCATATACTTCTGGAGATTATGTTGCCTGTCAGGACAAAAATAATTTTTGGGATTCGAGTTGTGGCTGGAAGAATGATGAGACCTATTTATTTACATACTGCCAGATTTTGTAAGCTCCATAGCTGATTGCGATAGTTGCTACCGCTGGAGCCGCAACAGTGACTGCTATTCCAGCACTCATGCCACCACCGACAACCGAGCCGATTGCTGCTAAACCAGAAGTAATCCCAGCTCCACTCAGTCCAGCTACGCTACCAGCCGCAGCGATTGTTCCAACTGTCCCTGTAGTTCCAGCGACAGTACCTACCGCTATCATCGCTCTACCTACACCACGCGCTTGTCGCTCTTCAGAGGGTAATCGATCATCATCTCTGAGAACTTTATCCATTACTGCTTGAGCCGCAATTACTGGGGCAGTCCCTAATACCCCAATGCCAGCGACAGCACCTCCGCCTACAACGCTACCTGCTCCTGCTAGCCCAGTTATCATGGCAGCTCCACCGCTTAATTCACTCAAACCATTCCAACCCCCTGCTCCAGCAAGTAGCCATTTTCCTACATCTACGGCATCATCTACATCCTCTTTCAGATTGCTGACAAAATCGATTGCATCATAATTATTGGTGGAGTTGTCCTCTCCTCGATCATTGGCAGTGAATGCTGAATTGCTTGAGTCAGCATAAGCAGGTTTCATGATGCCAGTAAATGCAATTGTAACCACGAGCATCAGTACAAATAGTTTCTGCAACACGATCTTTCACCTTAGTTATGAGGGGTTCAGCGACTAGTTTACTTGTGAGAAAATATAGATCGCTGTGTCTGGATTGGCTCAAACTAGTGATATCGATCGAGTTTGCCGAGAAAGGCTTCCCCGTGCGGTCATTGGCGTTGCCTCTCTGGTAGAGAATCGAGAAAATAATGCTCTCAAACAACACGGTGTCAATGATGAAGCCTTATTCAGTGCGCTAGTCACCATTTACAATCAGCATCATTTGAGTGAGGTGAGAGAATTAGATCTAATGATAACTCAGTTTCTAATGGTGAACTTCTGATAGATAGATAGCTGAGAGGGGAAGAATAGTGCGATTCGTTGTAGTGTGAATCGCGGTATCCAGTCCGTACATAACACTACCAAGCTGGCTACGATACATGTAGCACTATAAGGCTT
>JAYVVP010000264.1:0-10027 GCA_043786935.1 Pseudanabaena sp.
CACCTCATCAGGAATGCCCACATAGCGCCCTGGGGTCAACACAAAATTATGCTTCTCAATATCTACCAAACTCGCAGACTTACAAAAGCCCTTGATATCGTGGTAACTACCGCCCGACTTCTTCCACTCATGATAAGTATCGGCAATCCGCTTAATCTCCGTCTCCGTAAACGCCCGACTACTGCGATTGACCATATAGCCAAGCTCTGAGGCATCAATAAATGACACCTCACTCTTGCGATCACGGTTCTTATTCCCATTCTTATATCGACTCAAAAACCACAAACAAGCAGGAATTCCCGTATTGTAAAAAAGCTGCGTAGGCAACATCACAATACAATCCACCAAATCTTGCACCACTAAAGCCTTGCGAATATCCCCCTCACCACTCGTATTTGACGACAGCGAACCATTAGACAACCATCTTGCCCCTAATAATTTAAAATAAATCCAAACCGCATGAAATTATCAGTATCAGTCATTTTGAATTTTCTTTGACGATGACAAATATTTTTATGTTTTAAGCGATCGCCAAAAATCGTGGTTACAATAGCAGCACGCAAATAATCTCGAAATGTATCCGTGAAACTCTTCCAGATTTTTCAGGTATTTCCCTTTTTTGATCGCACGGTCGATAAATGGGCCACAGAAGCTCGCCTCTTGCGATGGCTAACTTTTTTGTGGTTATTTGCAGGACTAGCCGTACTTTTTTCAGCTTCCTATCCAGTCGCCGATATTGCCTTTAAAGATGGCACGCTCTATTTCAAATACCAATTGGCTTGGGCGGTAATTGGATTACTGATTTTTAATGCGATTGTGCATTTGCCGTTACGGTTCATGCTTAAGATTAGTCCGATCTTTTTGTTTATTATTCTTGCGATGCTTTACGCCACGCATATCCCAGGGTTAGGGACAACCCGCAACGCAGCGACACGATGGTTATCAGTAGGGTCAAGTTCATTTTTGCTGCAACCATCTGAGTTAATTAAGCCGTTTTTAATTTTGCAAGCCGCCCAGCTTTTCGGAAACTGGAATCGCACACCTTGGAAAGTTCGGCTTGGTTGGCTATTTGTGTTTTTGCTAGTGCTAGGTGGCATTTTGATGCAGCCTAGTTTAAGTGTGACGGCGCTGTGTGGGATTACGCTTTGGTTGATTGCTTTGGGCGCAGGGTTACCAAGTCTTCAGCTTTTTGGTACTGCTGCTTTAGGTACTTGTGTAGCTGTGGCTAGTGTCACCTTTCGCGAATATCAACGTCGGCGGATTATGTCATTTCTCGACCCTTGGCAAGATCAAGCAGGTGATGGCTATCAATTGGTACAGAGTTTGATGGCGATCGGCTCTGGTGGTCTGTGGGGAACTGGCTTTGGCTTGTCGCAGCAAAAGTTGTTCTTACCAATCCAGTATACGGACTTTATTTTTGCAGTTTTTGCGGAAGAATTTGGCTTGTTTGGTGGAATTTGCTTGCTTTTGTTGGTAATGATTTACGGCACAATTGGGCTGTCTGTAACTTACAAGTGCAAAGATCCTGTGATTCGATTGATTGCTCTTGGTTCAACATCTTTAATCGTGGTGCAATCGATTTTAAATGTGGGCGTGGCAACTGGAGTTTTGCCAACTACAGGCTTACCTTTCCCCTTCTTGAGTTACGGCGGCAGTTCCACGTTATCTTGCTTATTTATCGCAGGTTTGTTGATTCGCGCAGCACGAGAAATGTCGGCTGCTGATGTGATCCCCTTTGCCAGAAACAATAGCGATCGCGCTGACCTTAAAATTTCTGAAAAAACGGGAACATCCCGGCGGCGATCGCATACAGTAAGTTAAAAGCTAGGGAATTTTTTCACCAGTAAATTTAACAATTCTTGTCATCAAACAATTAAGTCTTAGTGGTAAGAATTGCGGTGATAAATTGCCTAGCTTAAGCCATGTTTGGAAAATGTTCTTTTAAGTGATGTCTGAACCCGATTTAAATTCTCCTGCTGGCTATCTGACAGTTTTACGTAATCGTCAATTTCTGGCTCTATGGATTGCCCAGATATTGTCTCAGTTAGTCGATAAAATTGTCTTGATTTTGCTGATTTCTATTGCGGTGGCGGGTAACGTTGATGATGTAAATACGCGAGAGTCATCGATCATGATCGCGATGACTTTGCCTGCGGTGTTTTTAGGATCGATCGCGGGGATTTTTGTGGATCGGCATCCGAAACGCGAGGTGCTGATTTTATGTAATTTATTGCGAGGGGCTTGTATTTTTGCGATTCCATTCCTGCCCCACTCAATGATGGCGTTATTAATAATCACCTTTATTATTTCCATGCTCACTAACTTTTTTGCCCCTGCTGAACAATCGGCTATTCCGTTGATCGTGCCAAAATCTGACCTTTTACCTGCCAATGCCTTGTTTACGATCACGATGGTCGGCTCATTAATTGTCGGGTTTGCGATCGGATCGCCCTTATTAACATGGACGATGAATGTTTTTCCTAATGCTAAAGAATATAGCCGTGAAGTTTTGCTTGGCTCTTTGTATGTGCTGTCGGGATTAGTTTTATTTGTATTACCAAAGGACGAAATAATCGAGCCTAAAAAAGAAGGTGTAGGAATTTGGAAGGACTTAAAAGATGCCTTTAAATATGTACATTACAATCATTTAATTGGTGGTGCGATTATTCAGCTAACCCTGTTATATGGGGTATTGGGGACAATGCAGAAACTATCGCTCAACTTGGCAGAATTAGTCACCAATAATCGCGATGACTTTGGCTTTTTTGTGGCTTCGGTTGGCGTGGGATTAGCGATCGGTGCATTAATATTGGGACAATTTGGCGCTCGCTTTGCTTATCGACCTTTGCCTTTTGTCGGTTTCATTGGCATGGCGATCGGGCTATTTATGTTTGCTTTTGTTTCTAATTTATGGGTGGGTTTAGTAGTTGGCAGCTTTGTTGGCATAAATGGAGCTTTAATCGCGATTCCCATGCAAACTACAGTTCAAGAACATACGCCAGATAATATGCGCGGCAAAGTTTTTGGACTGCTAAATAATGCTGAAAATATTGCCGCTAGTTTCCCTCTTGCCCTTACCGCGATCGCCCTAGATATTTCAACGAATTCATTTGGTAAACAATTAGGATTTCAGATAGTTATGATTATTTTGAGTTTAATAGTTCTTGCTTTAGGAAGTTGGGCATGGACAAGAACAAAACGAGCATTACAAAAAGTTTTGTAGTCTATGCCACGCGATGCGTGGCATAGATTATTCACAAATTATTTAAGCCGCGATCGCATCTTGGACGATCTGAGCTAGTTCACCGCGTTGATTTAACTCCATTACGATGTCACATCCTCCAATAAACTCCCCACCAACATAAATTTGTGGAAAAGTCGGCCAACTGGAAAACTCCTTCATGCCAAGACGTAAATCACCATCTTCAAGAATATCTACTGTTTCGTAAGGATGTCCTAATGCATTAAAAGTTTGTACAACCGCAGCTGAAAATCCACATTGAGGCTGCTGAGGCGTGCCTTTAATGTAGAGCATGATTTTATTGGTGTTGATCTGGCTCTCGATCTTAGTTTGCAAAATAGGGCTAAGCATATTTGATGATGTTAATTCTGGTATTGATTAATTTACTTCTTTTACTATAGCAATCGTCATAATAACTTAAAAGATATTAAAATCTTGAAAGGAGATAAGACGCTTTGCTCTATGTCTTCTTTCGGGATTTATCATCTTCTAAATAAAAAACAAAAAGAAAAGATAACGCTTTAGATTATCTATTCTCTTTTAAACATCATGTTTGGCGTGCCAAGTTGCGTAACTAGATTTAGAAGTTTTAGGCTCTCTCAAACAGGCTTCTACAACTTCTGAAATGTTGCGCCATGTAATATCATCACGCCCCAGTAATTCACGCAGATGCACTAGAGTACCTTCTAGTTCTAAATTGAACTTCTCAAAAGGTAATGGCGATAAAGTCCTTTCAGGTGATTGAATTACTTTCGCTAAAGCCTCTTTGACAATATTAATAATTTGATTTGTCATCTCAGACTTTATTCTTTGCCGCAAATTTTGTAAGCCACGACGACTAGTTGCATACATTGGTGGCAAACGATTTAAAACATATGCGGCTACGTCATCAACGATGATTTTGTGCTGAAGTGATTCATCAAGGCGTTGAACGCGACGCTCAATGATTGCCGTTACAAGACTTTCTAGAATATTGCTATATCGATAAATGGTTCCTGACATATATGACTCAAAGTCTTTAATGTCTGCGGAGATATCTTTCTCAGTAGTAGCAGCCTTAGACTCGTTAGTTAAAAGGGAAGATGTTGTAGTACGGCGGCGAACTGCATAGCTGCGAGCCATTAAAGAATTACGTCGGTCTGAGCTTGTATATGTGTTATTAGAAAAGTTTCGACTGAATCCCGTATCCATTGCATCTCGAACAATGTCAGGTACATCTTTCCATTTGAGATAGTCTTTGTTAAATAACTTACGTAATTTGACCAGCGATCGCGCTTGACTAACTAATTCATGAGCAGGGATTGGATCGTGCTCCCTCAAGACATCACTTTGTGTACTAAGAAATCCATTACGTATAGTTTTGATGATTGCTGTGCCTAACTCTTGAGTCGCTTTCTTACGTTGCTGCACCCATCCTCGCTGAGTATTTGCATACATTGTCGGCAAACGATTCAATGTATAAGCGATCACTTCACTGAGATCGATACGTTTCTTTATATCAGCACCTAGCCGACTGTATTGTGATTCTGCCTCTTCGATTACTAATTCTTCTAGCGCATTTCTACAACTGCTCATATGCAACCCTTTTGTCGTGGAGATTAAATGCGCTGCATACCCAACGTATTTAATCCTTTAAAGCTGTAAATGTTAGCACAAAAATGAATAGCAGTTCTTTAGCTGTGAATTGCTCAGTGGCAGAAGTGAGTCAAAATTTTCGATTGGTAACGTCTTTTTTAGGTCAAGTCGTAAATATCAAAATTCACTATCTTTGATTAATGAGTAACATTCAATAATTATTCTATTACGCTATCTGGAATTGGAGTTTTTGATAAACCTGCGATCGCCCTTAAATTTTGACACCGAATAAGCTCAGTAAACTCTGGAGTATTACGTCCCATCAATCTTGCCGACGCAGGGATAGCCTCAAGTAGTGCTCTAGCCGCTTCAGCTTCACCGTAACCACGTTTTTGAGCAATCTCGATCGCCTCATTATCAGCTTGTACTTGCACTTGCGAACTTTTGTTGCCACGCACAATTTGATTGATGCCAATTGTCCCTAATAATATTGCGATCGCTATACCCGTCACATCACCCTGTACAGCTTCGACAATTCCTCCTACAAGAGACATTGCGGCTACACCCTGATAAGCTCCTGTTTGTAACCATTTGGTTTGTAGCCGCCAGCTTACATTGTGCAAAACTAATAAGTCGCGTTCTGCTTCGGCTAACTGCCTCCACAACCGAAAATTTATGCCTATCTGTACGCCCTTCTTCCAAGGTAAAATTTGTGAACTTGAGATTGCTTCAGGTTGCTCAGGTTTCGACTTAATCGATGTAGTCATCCGCCAAGAGGCAGGCAGAAGATCGCGTAAGCGGGAGATTTCTTCGTTAATGTTCATAATAGAATTAAGATTCTTCCTTACCTTTGCAACGCATGAGCAATAATCTCACTATCGCCGATGCTGAGCGCATTCTATGGGAGCTAAGTGATTTAGACATAGAAACTGCCACTTTAGACCGCAGATCACAAATTTGCCAAGCTTTAGATTACTTGAGCAAGCTAGCTGATTATCACATTTTTGGTGTCTGTGCTGATAACACAGAGTCAGCCTTACAATCGTTACAAAATTACGCTGCTCACTTTCGCTATGAGTTACCTGATGCAGACTTATCAGCGATCGCGGGCGGAGTTTATATTAAATACAATCCTCGCAGTCGTCGCTATCATTTCGATAATTACAAAGGTGCATATCACGGCGTGTTGCTATCTTTTCATACAGATTTTGTCGATGGTTATAGTGGAACCCATGGACATTTTCCATTAGATCTTTTCTAAAAAAAGCGGCGCTTAGCGCCGCTTTTTTTAAAAGACCTCGTGAGTGAAGCTACCATGCAACCCATAAGGCACATGATGTTTCAAATGCAATGTTGCTAATGGCTTATCGGAAATATTTTGAGCATCAAGTACGATTAAATCTGAACGATTGTGGGTTGCATCAAAAACTAAAGTTAACACCCATCCATCATCCTCAGCGCTATCAGGATTGCGATCGCGCGGTACAAAAATAGGCTCACTAATAAAACCACGTGGCGCAAAACTATGAAATTCTTGCTTACCAGTTTGCATATCAAGCTTAGCGATCGCCTGCAAAGGTGCGTTGCCTGATTCGCTGGCGATTGCGCCGATATAAACATAACGATGCTTCTGTCCCACACAACGGGGATGCACTACAGGAAACTCGCAAGAGCGCTCTAACATTAATTCGCGCTTAACAGTGCCAAGTTTAGGATTAATCGTAAACCGATATAACTGACCTGCAATCACCTTGTCAAAATCAATATTCCGAAAATCTGTATTCGGCTCTAACTTAGGATAATCAGGATAGCAAACTGAATCCAAAATAATCTCATCGTCTTGCTCATAAGCATTGCAGTGATGAAATACAAAACACGGATCAGTTTCCAAAGTTTGCAGATTACCTTGGCGATCAATCAGCAAAAACTGACTTGGTGCATTTGGTTTTAATTCAATACATTCACCCGCCGTTGAGAATCCCAGCACAAATGGCAACGGATTAAAAGACACAGGATTTTGCATGAAAATCCGATAGTTTGGCGTGTAAGCAAAATCATGCAAAAAACAAAATCCTGAAACCTTAACTTGCGACTCAGTTGACAATTCACCCTTATCATTTATCTGATAAATCGAAATCGTAGATTTAGGTCCTGGCTGCACTCCAAAGCCCCATAAATCACCAGTTTGATCATCTCGTCTAGGATGTGCTGTAAAAACTTGTCCTGCCGTCAACTTGCCATCAAAAGTTTCTAAACCCAAAGTATCTAAATTCTTGGGATCGAGTGAATAAGGACGTGCCGCTTCCCATAGAGCCAATAACTTACCGCCTTGGTAAATTACATTCGTATTTGCGACATTCTTATTCCGCAAATCAAATATATTGTTCAGCCAACCTCCAGCTTTTTGCGTCCCAAATACTCCCCTATATAAAATTTTCCCTGCCTTTTGCTCGGCAAGAAATTCAGGTGTTTTTACAAATTGATTTGCAAAATGAGCCTTACCGTCTTTAAAAGCGATCGCGCAGATCATGCCATCGCCATCAAACGGATGACCATAACTTTGTCCATTAATATCAAGCTGTCCAGGTCCATTACGAAATAAAGTACCCTCTAGCTCTAATGGTATCTGCCCCTCGATATCGTCAATCCAATAAGATTGCTCAGTACGTAGAGACTCATATCCCTTCTGCCAATCTTTACCTGAGAAAATAGGCGATACAGCCTGAACCATAAATCTTTACAAATAGCTTTTCTAACATTGTAACAATTTCGTCACAATGTCGATTCAACATCGTATTTTTTACTTTGTAGATGAGGAGGACTTCAAGCGCTGTCCTGAACTTATGAATTTTGTGGAGGACTAGAAATATTTTTCAATGGTTTTCCCATCTCTTGCTCCGATTCGCTCAAAGACCAACGATAAGAAACTTGAATACCGTGATACTGGCACGTATCTTCAACTTGTTTTTGTAGAGCAAAAGCCTTTCGTAAATTAATAATTGCTGTTTGAAGATGTTCTCGAGAAACATTTAGCTTTGCGGCAAGATGTGGCTGCGTCATTTCATTATGCAACGCTGGTAAAGTCTGACGCTCTAGCAACTGAAGCAAAAGTTCATAATGAATATGAGATGGAACAGGAAGTGAACTCACAGATACCTCGATCAGTGTAGAACCAAAACTAAAGCTTGGCTGTATATTTGTTAGAGATTTTGAATCTAGTATCCAAAATCTCTTAAGAAACTATTTAATGCACTTCGCGTCAAACTGGACATATCCAAGACTTAGCTAAAATTTTAAAGGATAAATTTATGTCATCTCTATTGAAATTTTCAAGGACATCTTTGGGGCTTGCATTTCTTTTTATCTTTAGCTTACCGCCAATTATCACATCAACCGAGCCTATGATGGCTCAAAACATTAATTTAGATACTTCAGTATCCCCAAATAACCTGCAACTGGCTCAAGCCAATACAGTCATATTTGTTTCGCCAAGTGGTTCAGATACTAACTCAGGTGTATCTGCCGATCAGCCATTGCGATCGCTAACTGCTGCCATCAAAACAAACCCTGCCATCGGCACAGTTATTCAACTCGCTAACGGCAACTACACAGCTGTAACAGGCGAACAATTTCCTCTGACGATTCCTACAGGCGTAACTCTTAGAGGAAATCCTAATAATCAAGGTCAAGAAGTAATCATCTCAGGTGGTGGAGTTTTTATTAGCCCAACATTTGCCCGCCAAAATATTGCTCTCCTCGCAAGTAACAGCACACGCATCGAAGGTATTACCCTCACCAATACCAATCCCAGAGGTTATGCTCTTTGGGTTGAGTCTGGACAAAACGTTACTATCACCAACAACACCTTTACTAAATCTACTCATGATGGTGTTTTTCTTACAGGTAACACCAGCGCCAATGTCATTAGCAATATCTTTTACCAAAACGGTGCTAACGGTATTTCTGTACTAGGCACAAGCACTGGACAAATTCAGTCCAACACTTTTGACAACACAGGTTTTGGTCTAGCGATCGGGCAAAAATCACAAGTTTTAGTTTCATCCAACCGCATAGTCAACAATCGTGGCGGTATAGTCGTCTCAAACCTTTCAACTCCAACATTCCGCAATAATCTCATTGCCAATAATCAAGAAAACGGTTTGGTCATCTTAAAAGACCGAAACGGACAGCCTACAGTTGATCTGGGTTCAACACTTGCTAATCCAGGGCAAAATATTTTCCAAAATAATAAACAAACTGATATCAACAATGCCTCAGGTGTCAGAGTTGTCGCGATCGGCAATCAAGCTGATCCTAAACGCATCCAAGGCTCAGTCGAGTTATCTCTACCAACTTCCCCTTTAACAGCTCCTTCTACTCCTGTAGTTGTAGCCGCCCAAGTTGCCTTCAAAGACGTTCCTGCAAATTTCTGGGCACAAACTTTCATCAATGAACTAGCCACCAGAGACATTATCAAAGGCTTTCCCGATGGCAGCTTTCGACCTAACGATCCTGTGACAAGAGCCCAATTTGCCGCCATGCTCAGTAAAGCAATGACTAAAGCACCAATACGTAACAGCGTAACTTTTGGTGATGTTCCTTCTAACTATTGGGCTGCACAAGCTATTCAAAAGTCTTATAGCACAGGATTTATGTCTGGATACCCTGGCAATGTATTTAGCCCAAATCAAAACATTCCCCGCGTACAGATCCTCGTTTCCCTTGCCAACGGTTTAAACTATGTCCCCAGCAAAGCATCAGAGACAATCTTGCAGGTTTATTCAGATGTAAGCAGCATTCCCGCCTATGCGCGCAATAGTGTAGCTGCTGCAACTGAAAATCGTATGGTTGTCAACTATCCAAACATTAAGCTCTTAAATCCTAATCAACTATCAACTCGCGCAGAAGTCGCCGCTTTTATTTATCAAGCATTAGTTCGCTCAGGGCAAATACAATCCACCATATCTCCCTACATAGTCAATCAATAAAATTTTTGACTTAACATTTCTCCTGAAATAGTTATCTAAATCCAAAATACAATACTCTTCCCGAAATTTAAGCTCAACTCAAAAAAGCTTAGAACGTCTCTCCGGAGAGGATTAGAGAACGCTTTACCCCACGCCTAAAAACTTTTTCTAAAAAAAGGCTTGACAAACTCTTTCAAGCAAGCTAACTTAGTAAAGCGCTGAAGGGAGCGACGAGCGAAAGCGA
>JAYVVP010000265.1:0-3606 GCA_043786935.1 Pseudanabaena sp.
CCTAGCCAATAGCTCAGATCCTGCAAAATTATCGAATTTGCTATTGGTTAATTTAATAATAAAAGTTGACTCGATATTTGAACCTTGATGGATAGATAATTGATCGACCTTAGTAATTGTATCCATTTTTTTCTTTCAAATTTCTGAATAAGAGTTTGCGTTTGATTACGTTGCTTAGAACAATTATTTACGGCTTGATTGAAAACTCAAACTGTCTTTTGTTTCTTGACAATGATTATTCACTCTTTTTTAAGTTATAAAACATCCGAGAGATATATAAAAGTTAGTAAAAAGAAATTAAAAAGTTATATTAAAGTTACTTTTTTCGTTTTTATAAGATGTTTACGAAAATTATGTAGTCTCATATACCAAAACTTGTCTGGGGCAGTTGCCATAACTGCCAAAACAGAGCAAGAGATTTAAATCCATGTCATATAGCAAAGCAAGAGTTAGTCAATATAAACTAAAACCCGGAGCGCTCCGCGCTGTCACGCATCTTCGGGTTTTAGTTTGTACTAAGCAAAATTTTTTTTGCTATATATTTATTCAGATATTTGAACCAAACTATATTGCAAATCGCTTTGTCTAGACGATTTCTCCAAATAGGTCATAATGATCAGCAGCGGTGATTTTGACAGAAAACATTGACCCAAGTGTTGATTTACCAAGTGGATCGCGGACATAGACTACACCATCAACATCAGGAGCAAACCTTGCTGATCTGCCGATTAGCTCACCAGTATCAGGATTTTCTTGCTCAATTAATACATCAACGATTTTGCCGATTTCTGCTTGGCTTTTTTTGAGCGAAATATCTTGTTGGGCGGACATGATGCGATCGCGACGCTCTTGTTTAATATCTTCAGGCAACTGATCAGGTAGATCAAAAGCAGGAGTACCTTCCTCAGCAGAAAATGTGAATACGCCCACATGGTCAAATTCATGACGTTTTACAAATTCTAATAGATGCTCAAATTGCTCTTCAGTTTCCCCTGGAAAGCCGACTATAAAGGTGGTACGCGTAACTGCGTTGGGGAGGGCTGCTTTTATTTGTTCAACAATTTTGTCATTAATCCGTCCTTGCCAAGGACGATTCATCGCTTTTAGGACATCTGGATGTGAGTGCTGCAAAGGTAAATCAAGATAAGGAACCACATTAGGTGTGGACTTCATCGCATTAATTACTTTAGGGGTCAGCCCTGTGGGATAAGCATAGTGCATCCTAATCCAAGGCACATCAACTTGACCTAAAGCAGTTAGTAATTCGGCAAGTCGTTGCTGACCGTAAATATCTAAACCGTAGTTAGTAGTAATCTGTGAAATTAAAATAATTTCTTTTACGCCTTCAGTGGCTAAGCGATCGCATTCAGTGACAATCGACTCAATCGTGCGCGATCGCTGATCTCCTCGCAAATGCGGAATGATGCAAAATGCACAGCGATAGTCACAGCCTTCAGCGACGCGCACATAGGCAACAGCTTCGTTGGTGGTGCGATAGCGTGGCACAGTGTCATCAGCAATATAAGTAGGGACGGCGCTTATTTCTTTGACTCTTTCCCCTGCCTCTGCTCGTTGGATCACGTCCACAATTTTATGATAGTCACCTGTCCCCACTAGGGCAACAGCTTCAGGAATTTCATCTAGTAGCTCTTGTTGAAAATGTTGCGCCATGCAACCAGCAATTACGATGCGTTTGCCCATTTCTGCAAGTTCTACCAGAGTACGCACCGATTCACGGCGAGCATCTTCAATAAAGCTACAGGTATTGACGATTACATAATCTGCCAACTCTTCATTGCTATCAACTTGATAGCCTGCCTGCACTAACAGACCTAGCATGTGTTCCGTATCGACGCGGTTCTTTTCACAACCCAAGTGAGAAAATGCGATTGTGGGTTTGACAGTTTGAACCAGATTGACCATGTTTGTAATGACGCGCAAAATTCCTAGTATTCTATCTTAACAAAACTTTAGCGTCATGAGTTCGTCATTTACTATTTTGATGTAGAACTCAGATAGTGAAGCTGAGCTTAAACTTGATAGTAATTATCTTAAAAATTTGACTCTTCGACGGTTGGCTTGATTTTGAGCTTAACTCTCTCGGCGCAACTTTTGGAGGTAGCTTGAACTAATTTAGCAGGTGGACCAAGCGTAACATCTTGATAAAGGCGATCATATTCTCGCTGATAATTAGCTGCCACTGTCTCATTTTGGATTGCAACTAAAACTTCATCATTAATATGATTTGCCGAGTTTGTCCAGTTATGTGAACCTGTAAGAATCAGATTGCGATCAAGAATGGCAAATTTATGGTGCAAAGTATCCCCTGAGACCAGATTGGGAATGCCAACGGTTTTAAGCGGTTGTTTCCAGGCACTGTTTTTGCCTGTTTTACAATCTTGTGTAGATTGTAATCCCCACATATCAATAGTAGACGAGTAATCTCGGTAGGCAAATTGAGGTTCAACAATCGTCCGAATCTGAACATTAGCCTGTTGACGCTCTTCAAGAATTGAGGAGATGAATGAATCAGAATATACAAACAAAGCCATATCAACATTTTTTTTGGTTCCCGCGATCACTGTTGCAATTAGTCCATTACTGGTTTGCTCTCTTGGTGTGTTTTCAGGATCTGGAGAAAATTTGATGCGAATTTGCGCTCCGCCAATTATTATGTAATCAATTTTTCGGGAAGGCTTTTTTGTGCCAAACAAGCTGTCAAGCTTGCCATTCGGTCCATCTCCCCACATAATCTCAAATTCTCTTTTAAACTGAGTAGCAAGCTCTTTGCTATCAACTCTCAAAAGATTATTGGTATTCCCTCTTGTATCAGGTTTAGTAAAGTCACCATGTACATCACTCATAGTGAAATTAGCTGAACCAAACAAAACAATTTGATTATCAATTACCACAAATTTATGGTGCATAAGTCCACTGCCTTTCGAGCCGTCAGCAGTGTCATCGATCCAAGCGACATTTGCAGCTTTTAGCAACCTTAAACCATCACGACGATCTAGTTCATCTTCAGTTAGGCGACCGTCATTATTGATATCGGCAAATTTTTGAAATTCTTTATAGCGATCTTGATCGCGAGTAGTTAGCTTCTCAACTTGTTCGGGCGTAAACTCACTCCAAGCTCGACTGTAGTTATTTTCGAGAATGAGCCGCACATTTACACCCCTCAATTTTGCTTCAATGATCGCTTTGGAAATATTGGGTAAACGTAATTCTTGGACGGCAATATCAAGACTGACTTTGGCTTTATTGACATTATCAATTAGTACTCTTTCGAGATTATCGCCTAGACGCTCAATATTGCGATATGGATCGGTATATCGGGCTGCTTGGTTGTGATTAAAAAAAACTTGAATATTTGGATGCTGCGGTAATGCAGGTACTATGCCTGATTTAGCTTGACAGGCAGACAGCGCGATCGCAGTTAATGCAATTACGCCACAAAATTGCAACCAATAAACTAGCTTACGAGAAAGCGATCCGAGTTGACTGAGTGCCGAATAGGTCAAAAAACCCATACATACAAGACTTCAAATTTTTCAATCCTAGTCTACAGCCTTCGCCTTAGATTTAGTCAGTTAGTGCCGATTA
>JAYVVP010000266.1:0-24646 GCA_043786935.1 Pseudanabaena sp.
CGCCCTGCGACCCTTCTTGTGGTGGGCTTGATCAACAACTGCTGTATTTTTATAAAGAAGACTTTCCGAAACAGCAGATATCAAGTCAGGATCATGGGTTGATTCTCTGGCTAAATCAAGAAACAAGCTCTCAATTTTTTGCATTGATTCCATTACTTCATGTTTGATTTTGATGCGATTAGTTGCCGACCAAAAAGTTTTAGATTCTTCGGTGGAGCAGTCTGCTATCAATTGCTCAATCTCATTTAGTAAGTAGTTCGGTTTTAGTTCAAGATTTTGCTGCTCTTGCTCCTGTTCTAGAGGGGACTGAATTAACTGAGGCTGGAAATTCAGGGAATAAATGGGTGGTGTTGGAAAGGCATCGCTTTGCATATATCTTCCTTATAGCTGTTCGGCAAAGTGATGATGTACAAAGGCGCTTTGTGGTGGCTTAAGTTGTTGCGACTTAGCGTGATCGCCTGAGCGTCCAACTGGATGATGAGATAAATGTAGTTTGGGACAAGGCAAATCCGCTAATACTTCTAAAATACGGCAGAAATCTCGCTGCTTACGTCGGGACGTTAAGAACTGAGGCACTTGTGGCTGATGATGACGCTTTTGGATACATTGACGCAGATTTGAAATTGCATTCCAAAAGTTACACATTTCCTCATAACTGCAAGTCCATAAAAATGCTTCGATTTCGTCAAGCAATTGGCGTAAGCGATCGGCTATGTGAGGACGCACAAAAAACTGTGATGTTTTGTGTGTAGAACTAGGTAATAAATTGAGATGATGTTGAGGTAAGTGATGGGGGGCGCTCATGTTTCAATGCCTCTAGTTGTGAGGATATACGAGGAAAAGTCGTTTTTTGTCGTAAAACATTAATTCCCTCTTGTCATATGTACTTACCAGTGATAAAAGAATTAAATAATTATTTAATTGTGAGGGTAAGTGAGTACAGCAGGTGTTCCAAAGGTTGTAAAGGCAAATAAGCCAATCTACAACCTTCGATGGCAAACAGCATACGATCCAAATTACAATTTGCATACCAGAAAAAGTAGTATTTTTTGTCAGTAAATGTATGGATAAAACCAAGAGTTATATAAAAGGAACTATTCCATTACATGTAAATAAATTTCTATATCTAATATGTATATAACTAATTCAAATTTTATGGATTTTACTTGTATTGATTTAGAAATTATTTTATTTAAATCATGCGTATGAGGTTCTAGGACAGAAACAAGTTTTTTAATTATTTAGCTTGAAAAAACAATAATCTACATATAGATTGACTCAAGTTAGACACTAGCTAAGTAAGCTAAGCCTTTGCAAACACAGGTTTAGCAGAAAAAACAAGAAAAAGTTGAAAGGGATATAAGTCAATGTCGGACTAAATCAGGATCTACATAAAAACTAGATAAATCTATTGCAAATACAAAAATGTATGTTATTTATCTAACGTGAAAAAACAAGAATAAGTTGATTGAATCATCTGTAATTGCTGTAATTAAACATTTCTTAAATATGATTAGAAAAATTTGGATCTTAAAAAAACTTAAAACAAATCACGACTATTTTTAAAAGCACTAAAACTTTTGACAGCCTTAGATACTACTAAGGCAATACCGAGACATTCACCGAGACATTCACCGAGACATTACTTAAGAGGAGTTACGAATATGACTATTGAAGACGCGATCGCCATCGTTGATGCCGCACTACAGGGGAAACGCCTTAGCAACATTCAGGAGCAGCTATTTCGCCAAACATGGCAGGGCAAGACTTATTCTGAGATTGCTGAGATGTGTGGATACGATTCTTCCTACATTCGTGATGTTGGCTATCGCCTGTGGCAGATGTTGACAAAGAGCTTTGGGGAGCGCGTCACTAAGCATAATTTGCAAGTTGTGGTGCGTACTCATGCCAAGCGTTTTCAAGGTGATGTTGTGACTGATACGCTCAGTCAGCTATCCACTAATCCTCTAATCGCGTTGGCAAATCCTCACAACGCCGATGTAATTGATATAAGTGCTAAACGCCATGATTGGGGAAATGCGATCGACACTTCAATTTTTTATGGACGTACCGATGAACTAGAAGCAGTTAAAAATTGGGTTGTCACCGATCGCTGTCGCTTGTTGGGTGTATTCGGCATGGGTGGTATCGGCAAAACTGCTTTCGCAACTAAACTTGCTGAACAAGTGCAATCAGAATTTACTTTGATCTCTTGGCGATCGCTTCGCAATGCGCCAACGGTGGAAACTATGTTGTCAGAATTAGTTAGTTTCTTGACGGCTCAGGCGATCGCCAGTTTGCCTCAAGATTTTGATCGTCTGCTGGCGATGTTTATCCAAACCCTCAAACAATCGCGCTGCTTGATTGTCTTAGACAATGTGGAGTCAATCTTACGCAGTGGCGAAACTACAGGTCAGTATTCCGAAGGCTATGAAGGCTATGGGGAATTGTTCCGTCAAGTTGGACAAGTGCGCCATCAAAGTTGTTTAATTTTGACCAGTCGTGAAAAGCCCAATGACGTATTACCTCCTGATAGCAGCGATCGCCTAGTGCGTTCTCTCCAATTGACAGGATTAAAAGAAGAAGCGCGTCAGATGTTTCGTGAAGAATTGGCGATCGCACCTGAAACTCGCCAGTTAATCGACTTCTATTGTGGCAATCCCCTCGCACTGACAGTAGTATCGCGTTCTATCTACAGTATGTTCGATGGCAATGTTCAAGAATTTCTCGATCAAGAGGCAAATGTATTTGGTGATATTCGCTCTCTAATTGATCAACAATATTCTCGACTTTCTGATCTCGAGCAGCAGGTAATGTATTGGCTAGCGATCGAGCGCGAACCAATTACCACAGACAATCTGCGTCAAGATATCGTGCCAATGGTCTCCAAATCTCAAATTCTGGAATCAGTGATTTCTCTACGTTGGCGATCGCTGATTGAAAAGAATGCAAGTAGCTTCACGCAGCAACCTGTCGTGATGGAATACATGACCGATCGCATTATCGATATGGCTTATAGTTCCACAATCGAACGTAGTCCTGAATTTCTGATGAGCTACGCTCTTGTCCAACATCGTGCTGAAGAGGGTATTCGTGAAGCTCAAATTCGACAAATTTTGCAACCACTTACCGATCGCTTGTTGGCGCATTACGGTAACGTCGATATTTTGCAACGCGAATTGCAGGGATTGCTTGAGACTTTGCGCGATCACCAAACTGCGATCGGCTATGCCCAGAGCAATATTATGAATCTATTGCGGGCTTCCCAAAGCGATGTTACCAAAAGTTTTTGTCGCTTTCCTGATCGGGTAACTGAGCATTCCGATCTTCAGATTTTAGAGAGATTGCTGGAAAGCGATCGCGCTGGGGGACTTGCCACTTGGGATCATCGCATTCCTTGGGCAAACAATCCGCTCGCTCAACAAACTTCTGAATCAAAAACTCAAATCCGCAGTAAAAATCTTTATTACCAATGGACAGAAGGCTCACTTGAACAGTTACAACAGGAACTGAATCAGCAACCTAAACTTCGCAAAAAGTACCATGCGTGGTTAAATGAGACAGAATTTGCCGCAATTGATGCTGATTTTGAAGTAGTGAAAATCACTGATACGTTCAACCAACCTGTTGATGCGCGACTAGTCTTTATTAATGAAGTGAATATTGTTGAACCACCAGTAGGATTACCAACTCCTAGAGAACGTCGCGCCCAAGCCAGAAGAAGAAAGCAAGATTTGCAAGCAAGCAAATCGCACTAAGAAGTTGGGCTAGCTACTATGGCGATCGCTAGTAGTAAAACCCATTAGTAAAACACCATAAGCTAAAAAACCCAGAAAGTTAGTGGCGATGCTTGACACCTCCTCTAACTTTCTGGGTTTTAATTTGTCCTAAGCGTTGCGGGAGATCGCTATACTAAGATGCAAGCTAACTAACTAAATTAAGTTTGTTTATGTCGTGGTTATGGAAGAGCATCACACTTTATTGCCTGAGCATATTTCTAAAGAAGATTGGGAAAATACGCCAGCCAATGTCAAGCTTCTGGTAGATTCACTGCTCGCAAGTGTAGCTTTATTAGAGAGCGCAAGTCATCTAAATCAATTTCTAGATGCCACTCCGATTGGGATTGCTGTCCACGACTTGACAGGGAAACTGATTTATATTAATCGGATCGGACAATCGCTATTAGGCTCTAATCACTATTCAGAAGCAGACAATAAGAGCCTCTCCGACTCATTCCAAATTTATCGCGCTTCTACTCAAAAGCTTTACCCCCCTGAGGAATTACCAAGTACTCGCGCCCTCTCGGGAGAAAAGGTACAGGTTGAAGATCTAGAAATTCATAGACACGATCTTGTGATTCCTTTAGAGGTTTCCGCAACACCGATTTTTGACGATCGCGGACAGGTTATTTATGCGATCGCTGTATTTCAAGACATTAGCGATCAACAAGCTACACTTCGCGAGCGAAAACAAGCAGAAGAAGATTTGCGTCGTGCTGTTGCAAAGCATCAAGCCGTGATCGATGCAATCCCAGATCTTATTCTACGTGTTAACCGAGAGGGTATTTATATGGATGCAATTCTCTCAGATAATATGAAATTTTCAGTTCCGCCTGACGATTTTCTTGGCAAATGTATGTTGGATGTCCTTGAACCAGAATTCGCACAAGAACGAATGCTTTATATCAAACAGGCGTTTCAAACTGGGGAAATTCAATTTCATGAATATCAAATTCTGATCGATGGCAACAACCATTATGAGGAGGCTCGGATTGTCGTTAGTGACAACAATGAAGTCACTATCTTGATCCGCGATATTACTGACCGAAAGCAAGCTGAGGCATCTTTACGAGAGAGTGAAGAACGTTATCGTTTATTGGCTGAGAACATTAATGATCTCGTGTGTCTCCATCACCCTGATGGTCGATATCTTTATGTTAGTCCATCCTGTGAAGCGCTCTTAGGCTATCAGTATGATGAAATGTTGGGACAAGATCCTTATAGTTTTTTCCATCCTGATGATTGCGATCGCATTCGTCAGCAAGCTCATAAATGGGCAATTAGGGAGCAGATTATCCCGATCATTTATCGGATGCGTCAGAAGTCGGGCGACTATATCTGGTTTGAGACCCTGACTACACCCCTCACAGATGCTAGAGGACAAATTGTGCAACTCCAAACTACCTCCCGCGATGTAACTAAACGCATCCAATTTCAAAACCAGTTGGAACACGATGCTCTCCATGACGCTCTAACAGGATTACCCAATCGCCATCTTTTGATAGAACGCTTAGAATTATCCATTCAGCGAGCCAAACGAATTGACAACTATCACTTTGCAGTTTTATTTCTCGATCTTGATCGTTTTAAAGTCGTCAATGATAGCTTAGGACATTTGGCAGGTGATAAATTACTGATTGCTATTGCTCAAAAATTGCAAGCCACTGCTAGTGAAATTGATCTTGTAGCGCGTCTGGGTGGCGATGAATTTGTGATTTTGCTTGATGAAATTAAAGATATGCAAGAAGCAATTCATAATACAGAACGGATTTTGGCAGAGTTGCAGACACCTCTGACGATTGAAGAACGGGAAGTTTATATGACCTGTAGCGTTGGTATCGTGTTAAGTACAAAAGACTATACTGATGCTTCCCACCTGTTACGAGATGCCGATATTGCAATGTATCGGGCAAAAAATAAGGGCAAAGCAAGATATGAAATTTTTGATGCCGAGATGCATATGCAAGCTGTACATCGGATGCACCTAGAAAACGATTTGCGGCGAGCGATCAAATGTCAAGAATTTGTGCTGCACTATCAACCGATTGTCTCTCTAGAGAATGGATATCTAGTAGGATTTGAAGCCTTAATCCGTTGGCAACATCCTAGTCAAGGATTGAAATATCCAGGCGAATTCATTTCAGTTGCTGAGGAAATTGGCATGATCACCTCTCTAGACTTCTGGGCGTTGAAAACAGCCTGTCAGCAATTGACAAAATGGCAAACGACTTTCCCCAACTTACCAATACTTAAGATAAGCGTAAATCTTTCGGCACAAGATCTTCAGCGCTCTAATTTACTTGAAGAAGTTGATCGGATTCTCGTTCAAACTCACATGAGTGGTGATTGCCTAACCTTAGAACTTACGGAAAGTATGTTGATTGAAGATATTCAGTCTACAATTCTCCTTCTTATTCAATTAAAAGCGCGCGGAATTCAAATTAGCATTGATGATTTTGGTACAGGATATTCGTCATTAAGCTATCTCCACCGTTTACCGATTGATAATCTTAAAGTTGATCGTTCCTTTGTAAACCAAATGCAGGAAGGCAAAAGGAGCCATCAAATTGTCGAAACGATCGCTACACTTAGTGTTCAATTAGAAATTGATGCGATCGCTGAAGGAATCGAAACTCAGCAACAACTAGAACTATTGCAACAACTGGGATATAAATTTGGTCAAGGGTATCTTTTTTCGCGACCATTAAGACCAGAGGATGCAGAAGCACTTCTAGCAAGTAACAATTTATGTTTATTCCCCCATGATTAGACTTAGTAAAGCGATTAAGGAAATGTATGATGATTAAATTCTTTTAGTTTTGGCTAAAGCGCAAAGCGCTATACACTAAAAGTAAGCAATAAATTGCAGAATCATTCCTCAAAAATCGATATATGAGAAAGCTACTAAAGGGTTTACACAAGTTTCAATCGTCCTACTTTCCTGCCAATCAAGAACTTTTTGAACAACTCGCCGATGGACAAAAACCACGAGTATTGTTTATTACTTGCTCTGACTCGCGGATCGTGCCACATCTAGTTACTCAGTCAGGAGTGGGCGAGCTATTTGTGATCCGTAATGCAGGAAACTTAGTGCCACCCTTTGGTGCTGCAAATGGTGGTGAAGGAGCCGCGATCGAATATGCAATTCATGCTCTTGGCATTGAGCAAGTAATTATTTGCGGGCATTCTAATTGTGGCGCGATGAAAGGATTGCTTAAGCTTGAAAAACTTAGAACCGAGATGCCACTCGTATATGAATGGTTACAGCACGCTGAATCAACTCGCCGATTGATTCAAGAAAATTATGCTGACATGAAAGGTGAAGAACTGATGACGATTACAATGGCGGAGAACGTAGTTACTCAAATTGAGAATCTAAAAACCTATCCTGTGATTCGCTCAAAGTTGCATCAGAACAAAATGACAATCTACGGCTGGATTTATGACATCGAGACAGGGGAAGTGCTGGCTTATAATCCTGAAACTGATGGTTTTGAAGTTCCCCAAACTTTGTTAGCTAGTCCAACCGATCCAACTAACAAGAATTTCGTTAAAACTACTGCACCACCTATTACATCTGAATATCAGGTAGTTTCGCAACGAACCAAGCCTAAAAATTCTGGTGATTTACCTTCATGGCTATCTCCTGAACAAGCCGATCGCATCTATCGCGGCTCTGCCAAAATAAATTGAAGTCGTTGCTTCTAGATGCTTTTACTAGATACCGTTACTAGATACTTTTACTAAATGCCATTCAAAATTGCATCCAATAAGTTAGGGAAACGAGCATCTAAATCCTCACGGCGTAGCGAATTATGATGTTGAGTTCCTTCTAGTCGCGTATACATGATGCCCGTATCTCGCAGCACTTTGAAATGATGAGATTGAGTGGATTTGCTCATTTCTAAACAAAATTCTCCACAGGTAATCTCTTTTTTAGTTGCCAACATTTTGACAATTTGCAAACGTGTTGGATCGCTGAGTCCATAAAGAACTTCTGTTAGAGAAATGTTATGGCGATCGGGATGTTGATATTGACGCATTACAAACTGCTAAAAGTAAAGGTAAAAATATGTAAGGTAAAATCTTGCAGACTTACTTACACATCTTAAAAATTAATTATCTCATGTAGTTACACATATTACTATTGTTCGTATATAATCGAACAACACTAGAGTAAACTTCTTCGTACAATCCATTAATCTTATGAGCGCTCCTCTTCTCACTCCCTTTAAACTTGGTTCCTATACATTACAAAACCGAATTGTGCTGGCTCCTCTAACTCGCAATCGGACAGTGGCTGATAATGTCCCTAATGCTCTAATGGCTTTGCATTACGAACAACGCGCTACGGCTGGTTTACTCATTTCCGAAGCGACACAGGTTTCTCCTCAAGGTTTGGGATATCCCAATACTCCAGGTATTCATTCACCTAAACAAATCGAAGGTTGGAAATTAATAACCAATGCAGTTCATGCTAAGGGCGGTAAAATCTTTTTGCAACTCTGGCATGTAGGCAGAATTTCGCATCCAGATTTACAGCCCAATGGTGAGCTACCAGTTGCCCCATCCGCGATCGCGCCTGAAGGTGAAGTTGCTACATATACAGGTATGAAGCCATACGTTACGCCGCGTGCTTTGGAACTAGCAGAAATCCCCGAAATTGTTGAGCAATATCGCATCGGTGCAAAAAATGCTTTAGAAGCTGGTTTTGATGGTGTTGAAGTGCATAGTGCAAATGGATATCTATTAGATCAATTTTTGCAAGATAATACTAATCATCGTACTGATGTCTATGGTGGCTCGCTAGAGAATCGAGCGCGTCTGTTAATGGAAGTAATGGAAGCCGTGGTTGATGTCTGGGGTAGCGATCGCGTTGGCGTGAGACTCTCTCCTAGTGGCACATTTAGTAGTATGTATGATTCTAATCGTGCTGCGACATTTGGCTATGTCGTCAAAGAACTTAATCGTTTTAATCTTGCCTATTTACATTTGGTTGCGCCCAGAGTTGAAGGATTTGGCTCCGCTGAAGATCAACCTGATCTAGGTGCTGATTTCTTCCGTCCCATCTTTAATGGAACAATTATTACCGCAGGTGGTTATAGTTTTGAGACTGGTAATGCCGCGATCGCTTCAGGTCATGCCGATCTCGTTGCCTTCGGTCGTCTTTACATCGCAAATCCTGACTTGCCAGAACGTTTTGCGGCTAACGCACCCTTGAATACGCCTGATCGCACTACCTTCTATGGTGGAGATGCAAAGGGCTATACCGATTATCCAACCTTACAGGATTCTTAGCCTTACAAATATAGGTTTACGCTAGACGCGTTGTGTTTAGCGTAAACCTATATTTTATTTGAGATTAATCCGTCTTGAATGCGAATAATACGGCGAGTTCTCTCCGCTACATCTGGCTCGTGCGTAACTAACACAATTGTAATTCCTTGATCATTCAAGTCTGCGAGTAAATTCATCACATCATGAGATGTTTGTGTGTCCAATGCTCCCGTTGGTTCATCAGCAAGGATTAAGGCAGGGCGATTGGCTAAAGCACGAGCGATCGCTACTCGCTGTTGTTGTCCACCTGACAACTGATTAGGTCGATTGAGCATTCGATCTTGGAGACCAACTTTAGTCAGAGCCTCGGTAGCGAGACGGCGACGTTTATCTTTAGAAATATTAGAATAAATCATCGGCAGCATTACGTTTTCGAGTGCCGTTGAGCGCGATAAGAGATTGAACTGCTGAAACACAAACCCAATCCGACGATTGCGAATATAGGCTAGTTCATCATCGGTATAAGTGGTTAGTTCGCGATCTTCGAGATAATATTTGCCCGAAGAGGGGCGATCAAGGCAGCCAATAATATTCATTAAAGTTGATTTACCCGACCCAGACATTCCCATAATTGCCGCATATTCTCCAGACTCAATTTCTAGATCAATGCCTTTGAGAACAGGGACATTAACTTCACCGAGTCGGTAAACTTTACGGATATTTTTTAAACTAATCATAAGATTTTTCACTAACTGTCATGACTAAGCGAAGCGATTTCTGATCTTGCTCTTCTTTTTTCTTTTACATTTACGTTTCAGATTGAGGGTAATTCTAAACTTGACAAAGCACTAAGCCAAACCATTGTTGGGGATCTGTCCAGATCTTGATGGTTTCAAGCCCTTGCGATCGCAGTTGTACTTGTACGGCGGCTAAATCAAACTTGCGTGAGATTTCAGTAAGGATACTTTCACCTGCTTGAAACTGAACTTTGAGATCGAGAATATCCAGAGATGCTTGATGAGGCGATCGCGCATACAAATACATTTCGATCTGATGATCGATTTGGTTATAAATTGCTTGATGCGTAAATAAATCGAGATCAAAATCTCCATGAAAACGCCAGTTTAAATGGGCAAGCATATTTAAATTAAAGGCAGCGGTTACTTGTTGACTATCGTTATAGGCTGCTTCTAAAATTTGTTTAGGCTTTTGTAAATCAAGTCCTAACAAGAAGTAATCGCCTTTGGTCAAAGCGTGAGAAACTTTACCTAAAAAGTCATTAGATTCTGATGGTGTAAAGTTACCAATCGAGCTACCTAAAAAGAAAATCATCCGCGATCGACGATGATTTTTGCCCAGATAAACTAGCGCTTCATCGTATGTGCCTAATAATCCTTCAATTGATAGATTGGAATATTTTTGTTGTAAATGCAAAACACTAGTCTTAAGGATGCCACCGCTAACATCAACAGGAATATAGCTAAAAGCATCAGGGATCGAGTCTGTTAATAAATTGGCTACTTTTTGATAAGCATTTAATAAAAAATGCGTTTTTGTGGAACTGCCACTACCCAATTCTACGAGTTCACAAGCGCCTGTAATTTCAGCAATTTCATTGGCATATTCATTTAATATCCATGCCTCGGTGCGAGTCGGATAATATTCAGGTAAATCGCAAATTTTCTCAAATAATTCTGAGCCGCGATCGTCATAAAAATATTTTGGCTGTAAACTTTTAGGTGTTTTTAGTAATCCCTGAATGACATCTTCACCATCTTTTTCAAAAGTTTGATTTAGGGATGAATTGTGTTGACGAAGAATTTGTAAATGCTTGACAGTCATAATCAAATTTTCACTTATTTATTTGGATTACGATAAATTAAATTTTTTGTAATTTTTTGAATGATTACTAAATTTCTGGTGGATTTAGCCTTGCCATTACCCATGTTACATATGTACCAATTGGACTCCATAGCAAATAGGGTAGTAATAACCATCCTGCTTGGTTAGAAATTTGCCAAACCTGAGTTGTTAAAATCACTCCCAGTACAAAGCCGATCGCTCCTGCGATCATTCCTGCTCTAACATTTCGTAAGCGGGTCATGACGGGAGTGTAGGACAAAATCGCAATTTCGACGATGCCATAACCTGCCATGAGTAACCATGTATTAGTTGTGGAGGGTTGGGCTACCCATAGGAAAGCGGCGGATGTGATACCACAAATAAAGATGAATATCCAGATCGGAGGAATAGCTTTCTCAAAGGTTAACCAGCGAGGGCGGCGCAATTGCATAAACCATTTGTTATCAGTCGGGAACAGTATATTTATAATCAGCCCAAGAGCAAATGCGATTACCGCGATCGCTAGCCAAGCATTTATCATCTTTATCTCCTAAATTTCATAACCATTGATGCAACGACCTTGGTTATTATTCTGATTATTTTCGCCTTATCTTTGATGTCGCTGAAGTTTTGTCACAATAACTTCAAGA
The DNA here is from genome assembly GCA_043786935.1 of Pseudanabaena sp. Lineage (GTDB taxonomy): Bacteria > Cyanobacteriota > Cyanobacteriia > Pseudanabaenales > Pseudanabaenaceae > Pseudanabaena. The sequence goes on from JAYVVP010000266.1 coordinate 11,549, forward strand.
TTGTCACAACCAGTTAGCACACTGTAAAGTCTAACTAAACTTTTTAGAGATTATTGGCTATACGTCTGATTCAGATGAAGTTTGGTAATAACGTTAAAGCCAGACATTGCTGAGCATGTTCCTAGGTTTAGCAAGATATCTGGATAATCTTTGCGATTGAGGCATTTTTTTATAAAAAATATTTCCAAATTTCAGCATGAAAACAATGAGCGCTGTCGTCGAGAGTAGAAATAGCAATGTAATAGTCCTGTCCTCTCAAGTCGGGAAATAATAATTTTATAACAATCACTTCAAAATGAAAGTTGCAATCGCGCTCTATTATCGGTAGCATAGGTGATAATAAAAAACGTAATAAAACTAAACAATTTGTTTTTGTGCCTTGTTGCAAAGTGAAAATTCACAAACAATCTAGGTTTAGCTAAACAAGCGTATTGCACTATAAATAAAGATAAGAAACTGATAAGGAGTGACACAATGCAGCAGCAGGTCAAAGCCCCAACTGTTCCAATCGGTCTGATGGGTGCAGCGCAGGGATTTAATCCGACAATACTACTGCTACTGGGTTCGATAGTTTTAGCAACAGCCTCGACTACAGGCTATTGGGTATGGGGCTGGGCGGACTGGGTTGTATTTGTTTGTAATTTTTCGTCGCTATATGTACTGGGGACAGTAATTCACGATGCTTGTCATGGTGTTGCCCATCCCAATCGGATTGTCAACGCAGCCATTGGGCATATTGCGGCGATATTTCAAGGATTTGTATTCCCCGTATTCACGCGCGTTCACATGCAGCATCATGCCCATGTGAATGATGAAGAGGATGATCCTGACCACTTTGTTTCGACAGGTGGTCCCTTGTGGTTGATCGCGGCTCGCTTTTTTTATCATGAAATTTTCTTTTTCCAGCGTCGCTTATGGCGCAATTATGAATTGCTGGAATGGGCGATCAGTCGATCGCTGGTGATTGCGATGATTGTTGTCGGCTATTACTGGGGATTTCTTGGCTATATGCTGAATTTCTGGTTTGTCCCAGCCGCCGTAATGGGGCTTATGTTGGGATTGTTCTTTGACTATCTCCCGCACCGTCCATTTGTGGAGCGATCGCGCTGGAAGAATGCCAGAGTTTACCCAAGTTGGCTTCTCAATATTCTGTTACTAGGTCAAAATTATCACCTAGTTCATCATTTATGGCCAAATGTGCCTTGGTATTATTACGAGAAAGCTTATTATCAAATGAAGCCGCTTCTCGATGCTAATGGCTCACCGCAGACATTAGGGATTTTTAGAATGCCCGATTTAGGTGGTTTTTTATATGATGTGTTTTTAGGGATTCGTTTTCATAGTCCTGCTGAAAAAAGCCGTAAGCATAAGTCCTCCAAACCGAAAAGAAACGTAAAGTCTGTTTCGATTACGGATTCATAAAAAATAGGTTCGCGCTTAGCGCGAACCTATTTTTTTAATTGTTAGCTAAGGAATGGTCTAGCTGCATTCTGGTTTCCATTTGGCGAATGAAGTAGCCTGTCATCATCGCTGAGCCGATCAAATTTGCTAAGTTTTCACGATCAGTAGAGATGCTGACATTAAAGTGTGGTGGTGGCAACATCCCAACCAAGTTTTGAATATTTTGGTTAACAATCTGCTGAACTTCAGGACTAACTGACTGCGCAACTGTCGCCAGCGTTTCAGGTGATTGATTTTTTAGATAATCAAGTAAAAGGTTATTACTAGAGTTAAGTTCACCAAGGTTAAACATGTTTGCTTTCCTAATATCTGTGTTCGCTTGATATATTCTTACCGATGCGATCGCGTAGTTTTAAGTCGGAAAACCGTATTTAACCGAACTAAGAAAGCTGAAAAGCCTTGCTTTGCAAGGCTTTTTGATTTTAAATTTAATTTAAAAATCGTCGTCGTAGCCGCCGCTACTGCTTGACGTTTCATTGTCTTTACGAGAGCCGAGTAATTCTAGGCGGTCTACTCGAATTACTGGCTTTTGCCTCTCATCGCCTGTAGTTCGGTCATTCCAGCGATCAAACTTGAGCGAACCAGAGATACCGATTAAGCTTCCTTTTTTGACATAAGTTGCCGCAACTTCGGCGGTTTTGTCCCAAACTTCTAAATCAAACCAATCGGGAGGATCGTCACGGTTGCTAGTATTGCGGTTAACGGCGATCGCGAAGTTACAGACCACTTTGCCCGACTCAAAGTATTTGACTTCAGGATCGCGTCCTGCTCGTCCAACGAGGTGAACTTTGTTTAGTGTCATAAGACAAATATCAAAAAGATTATAAGTAACTCTATTTTATCTGTTTTTCGGCTTTTATAGCGATCGCCATCGGGGTCAGAATATAACCTCCAAAATAGTAATGCGTGCAATTTATTTCGGTTCCAAATCCTATTGAGCCTGCAATTTAGCATCAATCGCTTTGGCAACTCTATCGCTGGCTTCTTCGAGATGAGCCTTAGTATAGATATCCAGTTTGTCATTGCGATCGCGCAGGACATTAGCAAGGCGATCGCGTAGTTGACGGAGTTGATACCATGCAAGAGTTCGAGCATCTTCAGGCGGATTCATGGTTTGCAAGCCCACCACTAAATCGAGGAAGTTATCAATTTTTTCAAAAGAGAGGCGATTGCGTAAAGCCAGATTGATTAATAGATTCATGTGCTGACGCTGAAGCGATCGGCGCAGACTAGATATTTGGGTTAAACCATTAGTTGATGGCAAGACTTCTGTCCAAATACTTTGCATCAAATTATCAAACAATTCAGGCAGAGTTAAAGCTTCGCCCGTCGGAGTTTTGAGTTCAGTATCTCGCAGTCTTTGCAATCGTTCTGAAGAGAGTAAATCACTCAAAACAAAAGTTTGCAATGACAAGATGCGATCATGAATTGGATAGTCAAGAGAATAGTATTTAGGAGAAGTTCCCCAGTGAGACCAACGTGAGGGCGCAAGTTTATTGAGTAGAGTTGGTGAAAAGTTTAGTGCATCAGCAGCAAAAAGATTTTTTTGAATTGTGTCAAGGGCTTCACGTTGCTTAGTTACAGGCACTGGCTCAAAGGGAAGCCTGCCGACAGCATCGCCAGAGCGATAACGGTTAAATGATTGACCGCCAACATAAGAAACTAATGAAAACAAGTTAGAAGCGTAATGGCTAAAAACTTGATTAAAAGCAATTCTCGTGTCATTGAAACTTACACCTTTGCCAGGGTAGCGCTTTTCGATGCGGCTCCACATGAGACGGGCATTGTCAAACTGCCACTGTGCATAGGTAACTAGATCGTTGCTCAAATCAAAAGCTTGAGTGAGTGGGTCGAGTCCAGCCGACTGATCCTCATCTGGTGCATAGGCTAACTCTGGTTGAGGTGCAAGGCTAGCGATTTTTTCTAAATCTTTAAGTTCGCCAGAGGGAACGATCGCATTCATTGGTGTGTATCCATAGGCAATCGCCCAATTGTCATAAGCACCAACCTTGCTAGTAAAAAATTCGCCTTGCTTAGTTCCCTGTGGAGCCAGATTCACGCCATTGTAATCCATTACCGAAGCCACTAAACCACGCTCTCGCGTTATTTCAGGATTGTTCAACTCGGCGGGAGAGAGCATCGAACTACCATGAAAGTTATGTCGTAAGCCCAAGGTATGCCCGACTTCATGAGCAGTGAGTTCACGCACAAACTGATTTACATAATCTTTCATGCGATCGCTACTCGGCAAAACATTCTCAAACAGAGAGAGAGACATCGCTCCTAATTTAAACTGTTCCACTGCTTCCATGCCGTAACATAAATCATTGGCACTCGACATAAATAAATTATGATTTGAATCAGCCATCGTTGAGCTTGACTGATTGAGCGAACGATCAAGCGCTTGATTTTTGAAGAGTGCGATCGCCTGTTGGTCATAGCGGAGACGACGAGAATCCATATTGTAGCTGCATCGATTTGGATTGCCTGTTAAGCGTGAAAGCAGAGGTAAACTTTGGAAACTATTTTGTTGAGCAGTACTTCCATAGTTCTCTTTGATAGCCCGAATCAAATTACTATCAATAATAATATCGGCATCTAAAATTTGACCTGTTAAAGGATTAGTGCGTGATGGTCCCATCGCGTAGAAAGCATCAATCGAGTTAAACCAGCGAATCGTGTTATAGCGAATATCGGCGGGGTTCCAGTCCGCGCGATCAGGCATTTGTTTGATCACGATCGCATCTTTAAATCCAATCTTCTCAAAGGCACTATTCCACATCAAAGCACCTTCTCGAACCGCAGTCCGATATTCTAAGGGAACAGTATTCTCAATCCAAAAAGTGATTGGTTGCTTGGGTAAAGAGATTGGCTCATTGGGACTTTGCTTTTCTAAATGCCAACGATTGATATAGCGTACAAATGGAGTTTTGGCAGTATTTTTAGAAAGATCTTGATAAGCCGTGACAAAATAGCCAACTCGTTCATCGGCGAGACGGGGACGATAGCCATTTTGAGTTGGGATTTGTGAGAGGCTATAGCGGACTTTGAGTGTAAAAGCACTGCTATCAGACAGAGTATCTAAGTCGGGAACATTAAATCCTTCCTTTGGAAAGGCTCCACCCGTAAAGCCAAACACAGATTCTAGTTCGATGTTTTTTGGAAATGCCTGAGCTTTACTGAGATAGGACTTGCTAGGATCTGGCATGAATGGAGAACCAATCCGACGGCTCAAGGTTTTACTGAGATGGGATAGAACATCACTTACGATCAAAGGCTCTAGGTCAATTAAAAAAGATTTGTTTTTAGGATGAATGCTGCGAATTGGAAGCGATACTAGAACTGAATCACTAAATGATTGACTAAGCGATCGCTCTTGTGGATCACCTAGCTGAGCGCGAAAGTTTGTGTTAGGAACCACAAATTGCAAATTATTATTTAAACGCCGAAAGTTAAACATCAAATCATTTAAGGGAATACCCCGATAGATGCCGCGTTCACCTAGCCCAGATTCAAGGGTCATCACTGCTAAAAAGTTTCGATCAAGTTGTTCAGGGCTTATTTCCGCAAAGACTTTGCCAGTTTCTGGATGGCGATAGAGAGTGAATAGTCCCGTTAACTTTTCATAATCTTTGATTAATTCGTCAAAGGGTTGTAATTCAGAATTTGAATTATTAACAGGTATAAAAAAGGGCGAAGGAGGAGTAATAACTTGCGCTGAAATGGGAGAAAACTTCTCGATAAAGGGATGAGAAATAAGAACAAGGAAAAAACTGAGACAAATTGCTACCCAAAATCGACTTCTCTTCATTACAGCGCCTATGAAATGAGTTTAGTTAACCCAGACTACCCACATTAGTGGCATTTAGCAACAGTAAGCTGATATTTTATGGAAATATTGATATTGATTTAGATTTGTTCTCGAAAATCCAGTAAAAACCAGTAAAAAAAAGCGATTGCCTATTAATTAAGATGTAATCAAAATCAATAAGCGATCGCTATTATTAATCGTTAAATTAAATTAAATCGAAGTAGCTATTACAAAACCGAGAACACCGATGAAAATGACAAGGGCGTAAAATTGCGCTTTACCATTTTCAAAGTATTTCAAGCCTTCGCCACTTACTACAGTCACAAAACCAGCCAAGTTAACAGCACCGTCAACGATTTTGGCATCGACTTCTAGCACTTGACGGGCTAGGCGACGGGAACCAGTTACAAAAACAGCATTGTAAACTTCGTCAATGTACCATTTGTTCTTCGAGAGCTTGTAGATTGGTTCGATGGATTTGGCGATCGCACTGGGGTCGATTTTCTTTTGCAAATACATCAAGATGGCAAGTGAAATCCCAATCAAACCAATACCGACAGAACTTCCAGCCATTAACAGAAACTCAGGCGTGAAGCCTTCGGAGGGAACTTCCGTGATTTTCTCGGATGGTGCATGGATAAAGTACTCAAAGTAATTACCCAAAGGCGTACCGACTAAACCGATTAGCATCGAAGGAATCGCCAATACCATCAGAGGGAAAGTCATCGTAATTGGGGATTCATGAGGCTTGCTAGCGTGATGATGACCATGAGAATCTTCAGCTTGAACTTCTTTCCCAACCGAGTTTTCCGCTTTGACCATTGCTAAGAGTTTCTTGTCAGTACCGCGAAATTCACCTTCAAAAGTGGTGAAGTACATACGGAACATATAGAAAGCGGTGAGTCCTGCGGTTAGAAATCCGATCGCCCAGAGAATAGGATTGGCTCTGAAAGTAGAAGCGAGAATTTCATCCTTTGACCAAAAACCAGCGAAGGGAGGAATACCGCTAATCGCAAGAGTACCGATGAAGAAGGTGATCGCGGTAATCGGCATATATTTGCGTAAGCCACCCATCACGCGCATATCTTGAGCAACATCGGGATCATGTCCAACTACTTCTTCCATGCCATGAATGACGGAGCCAGAACCGAGGAACATCATTGCTTTGAAATAAGCATGGGTCATTAGGTGAAATAAACCAGCACCGTATGCACCTACCCCCATACCCATCACCATATATCCCAATTGGGAAACGGTGGAATACGCTAAACCTTTTTTGATGTCATTTTGCGTAACGGCAATACTTGCGCCTAGAAATGCGGTGAATGCACCTGTCCAAGCGATCGTATTCATCACCGCAGGGATTTCCTCGAATACAGGAAACATCCGTGCAATTAGGAATACACCAGCCGCGACCATCGTTGCCGCGTGAATTAATGCCGAAATAGGTGTAGGTCCTTCCATTGCATCGGGTAGCCATACATGGAGAGGAAATTGTGCTGATTTAGCAGCTGGTCCCATAAATACGAGAATTGCAAATAGGGTCGCAAGAGCAACGCTTAAACCACCAGACTCAACTAATTGGGTTAGCTTTTCCCCCATATCCGTAAATTCAAACGTGCCTGTTGCCCAATACAAGCCAAGCAAACCAAGTAATAGTCCAAAGTCTCCGACACGGTTGGTGACGAAGGCTTTTTGGCAAGCATCGGCGGCTCCTTTGCGATCAAACCAAAAGCCAATCAGCAAGTAGGAACACATTCCCACTAGTTCCCAGAAAATGTAAATCTGGACTAAGTTGGGGCTGATGACTAAGCCCAACATTGAAGAAGTAAACAAACTTAGGTAAGCATAAAACCTAACATAGCTGGGATCGTGCGCCATGTAGCCATCGGTGTAGATTTGCACCAAAAAAGCGACAGTGGTAACAATTACCAGCATCATGGCGGTAAGGTGATCGATCACAAAACCCATGTTGAGATGAAAAGTACCTGCTTGCGCCCACTCAAAGGTGTACAGATAGGGATCGTGTCCTTGAATCTGACTCCAGAGTAGGTTAAAAGCCATCACCATTGCGCCGCCTGTGGCGGATACGCTGAGGATTGACCAAAGCGATCGCAATTTATTAGTGGATTTGTTAAAGGTAATCAGCCCTGTGCCGATAATCACTGCGGCGGCGAGTGGCAGCAGGGGAATTAGCCATGCGTATTGATATGCAAAGTCCATAGGTCGCGGTTGAACGCAAAGTTTGTTGTAGAGATCCTTTTGATAAGTCAGTTTACTACAGGTCGTTCAGGCGCGATGTGTTAACGATGAGCATTATTACTCATTAAGCTAAATTTTAGAAAAACTTAAGCTTTAAGTTCGATGCTTCTAATTACCTGCAAAACAACTGTTTTAGCTATACTTTTTCTCGATAACATTAAATTGAATTTCCGCTAATCTCAACTAATGATTCACCTGTAGCCAGAATTTCTAATGCTCTAGGTAAAGTAGCAGTTAGAATCTCTTTCAATTGGGCATTGGAAGTATTGCCAAATGTCAGCCAAATAATTTGTGGTGGTGATCCGAGACGTTCAACAAGATCGACAAAATCGCTATCTTTGGTCATGAGAATAATCGCTTGAGCTTTCGCGGCATCAAAAATTTCAGAATCTTCTGCATCCCTTAAGCCAAGATCTCGTAAAGCGAAGGTACTTATGTTAAAGGTTTTAGAGATCCAAGGCGCGATCGCTGGTGACAAATGGGCATCAATCCAAATTGTCATGCGACTAATACTGGATGATTGAGTTTGCGTGATGCGTAGGCTAGTGCCGCTTTTAGGTCATCTCTTTCTAGATCGGGCATTTCTTCTAAAATCTCTTCGGCGCTGAGTCCTGCCACAAATAAATCGAGAATGTCTGAGACGCGAATTCTCATGCCACGAATGCAGGGACGACCGCCACATTGTTTTGGGTTGATGGTAATTCTTCTAAGTAGTTCTGGCATTTGAGCAGTTCTCTAATACTTTTTTCTAGTTGTAAGTGAGTTGTATAGTATTGCATTGCTAGTCGTTGATACAATGCTTCTAATACTTGCAAAACAATGGTTTCATCTATGTTTTTTTTCGTTGGGTTAGATCGTCTTTATTCTATAGTCTATAATCTTGAATAATGTTGATTTTGAGGCTGAGTACTAATATGGCTGTAGCTAAAAAAGTTAGTCAAGAAAAATTAGGTAGTACTAGCAAGAAATCTGCGGGTGCTAAAAATCCTTCTCGAAAAAAGAACTTAAGCCGAAAGGAGAAGTTGGAGTTGATTAGAAAAGCTAATCAGCTTTTAGAAAATGTTTGGGATAATATTTACAATTCTCATCATCAGACTACGGATGCCAAAACTAACCTTTGACACCAACATTTTTATCACTCACAAGCGGATTAAGCTTCCTGAAAGTTTCTATATGTCAGTGGTTGTGCTTCAGGAATTAGTTGCTGGTGCGGATGATGATGCAACTGTCAAAAAGCTTTTGAACATCAAAAAGTTTTACGAAAAGGTCGATAGGTTGCTTGTGCCTAATGCTGAGGATTGGTGGCTTGCGGGTAAGGTAATTAATTCTTTGCAGCGTGGGCTAAAGTCTGAACGGGGTGGGCTTGCGCCTAAGATGACTGCGGATCAAAAGCATCGGATTAGTCATGATGTTTTGATTGCACGGACTGCAAAACGGGCTGGGGTAACTGTAATTACGGATAATATCAAGGATTTTGAGGCAATTCAGAAGTTTTGTAATGTGCGGGTGATGAGTAGTGGTGAGTATTTTGAGAATAAGTATTAGGAGAAGTAGAGGGCGATCGCTAGATATTGATACAATGCTCCTAAATAATTGTAAAACAACTGTTTCAGCCATACTTTTTCTCGACAACGTTAAAAGACAGGTTTTTAGTCGCCTTCATTTAAATTCTTAAATTCTTGTAAATATGCTATTTCAAGATACTAATTTATTAAAATGAAGTCTCAAATAAGACTTCAAAAGATTTTCTACACCACTAAGAAATACAAGGCTCATTTATATTTACTTAACGCCGTAAAATTGAAATTAATGCCATGATTGCTGCCATCATTCCTATTCCACCAGAAACAGCGATCGCCCACCATAATTTCTTTTCCAGCCTCTGTTGAGCTAATCTAGTTTGAGCAATCATTCCATCACGACTTTGGCGAACTAATTCACGTAAAGAAGAGTCTATGGCAACTAAAGACTGATCCAATCGCTCTAGGTCTAAATATCTATCTTCTGTCTCTCTTGCTTTTATACCTTCAGATAATATAGAAGAATTGAATTGTTGATTTAACTGACTTTGTAGATCATAAATCTGTTGCTGCATTTGAGACAGTGAAGCATTTAATTTTTCATTTTCCTGTTCGATATTATAGTAGGTAGCTTGCAGATTTTCGATAAAAGTCTGTAAGCTTTCTAGAGAAATAGAATCAGGAATAATATCTTTGAGTTCTATTAACGGATAATAAGCACTAATAAAATTAAATCTTACTACTGATCGAGGGGTTAAGATTCCCCCTTCATCTAAGGATTGATTAGGCTTACCTGTTAGCAAATGTTGTCTAACAATAGATGGCAAAGGAATTTTTACTTTTACTTCCTCTTTGCTTTTGGACTTAAAAAGATTTAAATAAGACAACTGTTGAAGGTTTTGCTCAATTTTTGACTTTATGTCTGTTACTACTTGATATGCAGATAAATCTGCAATGATTAGCCTACTTTCTTGGTTTATATTTTTAGCTAAATACTTAATATTTTCAATTGCTATATTTCCATCATTAAGCTCATTCAAACAATTTTGAAATATAAATAGATTTGAGTTTTGAATTTTCTGTAGAATTTTCTCGAAAACATTATCTTCACATAGATCTAGCTTTAAACTTATAAGTTGAAACTTTTTCGACTGCCAGAAATGTGGGACAATAAATTTTCTTGCTAAATCAAGGCTAAAATCCCAAGTTGAGGCAAAAATATCGTAGGCATAGATATTAACTTCATCAATCTCTATAGCATTTTGGTTAATAAAATTTAGTAAAGCGATCGCTTCAGGGGCAGCACCCGCCCCAAATAAACATACATTGAGTATTTTGTTATTAGAGTGTAAAACTTTTGTCTCATGACGACACAAAACTTCATAGGTCATTTCTACGTATGAAGGATAGTAAGCAATCAAATAAGCAGCTTGTACATTTTTATCTCTATAGTCAACTTTTATTTGCTTGTTTTTAAAACTTGTTCTTAATTCAGTAACGTATGGCTTCAAGCTACATAAAAAAGCTTTTTTAGACTCTTCAGATTTGATTTCATAGTATGAATATAGACTTTCTAAAATTAGATCATAAAGTTTATTTAGATTATTCATAACAACTATATTTAATCTACTTTTTCTGTAGACAGAAGAATATTGCGAAAAGTTAGGTTAATTCTTGTATCTTTAACCTTACGCATCTTAGGTATTTGGTGTTGCCAATTTTCCTGAACTCCTTCTCCCATAATTAGTAAATCCCCACTATTTAGCAATATTTCTATCTTATCTAAGTTTGGTTGCAATCTCGACCTTAGTTCAAATTTTCTAGATGAACCTAAGCTGAGAGAGGCAATAATTGGATTTTGTCCTAATTCAGGCTCATCATCACTATGCCATGCAACACTATCATTTCCATTTCTATATTGATTCAATAAAACACTATTAAATTGATGTTGTGCTTTATTTTCAATCCAGCTTTTAAGTAATGACAAAGTTGGTGTCCAAGGATGAGGGTGCATTAAGATTCCTGAATATTTATAGGAAATTCCAACATCTCCATACCACGCTGTTAGCCTCGGAAGAGGGATCTTACGCCCATAAAACTTAATCAGATCCTGCTGCCACGCAATATGTTCTATTAATTCTGCATATAACCGTTCAGGTTGTCCATCATTTAAAAAGTTCCTATATAAATAAATTTGAGTATCAGGGTGTACAAGTTCAGGAAAACTATCTAATTTTATTGAAAGAGACGACTTGGATATTGACTCTTCTTTACTAGAATTTTGTCGCAGCCGTTCCGTAAATTCAAGAACTTCTTGCAGCTTTTCGATTGACAGGGATCGCAAGTTTTTTAAAATATTTTCTTCAATATCAACTGTATTTTGCATAATTTTTTGTTGATACATACTATCTACATATAATCTACTCTATGCGATCGCCTATTCTCACCTAACTCAACTTCTAACGTGATTATTTTTGTCTACAAAGCTCTGTTAGCGATCGCGCTTGATGAGAGAAAAGGCGATCGCCCCTAAACGAGTCAAGCTTTATAATAGGCATAAATCATAGATAATTCATCGACACTTAAACCTATGCTGCAACTCCAAGAACAGTACATTACCAACGCTCAAGGCGATCGCATAGCCGTTATCCTCAATATTACTGAATATCAAAAATTACTTGAAGAAATGGATGAATTCTTATGCTGGAAAGGCTATCAACAAGCAGTTGAAGAAACAGACCTAGAACTTGCTAATGGCGATTTTGTAACTTTAGATCATTACCTTTCAACTGAAGCACAGTAGTTATCATGAGCTACCAAGTCAACTTACCGAAAACTGTGCAGAAGCAACTCAACGCATTACCACAGGAACTCAAACAACGGATTTTAAAAGCCTTAATGCAGTTAAAAGAGGAACCTAGACCTGCTAACTCATTACAAATGAAAGGAGGACAAGGATTTCGATTAAGAATTGGAGACTATCGCGTTTTGTATGATATTGACGACAGTAGCCAAATCATCAACTTGAGGCGCATAGGACATCGCCGTGAAATCTATCGAGATTTGTAACGTTATGAATACAAGACTAGTAGAATCCTTAGTCCAAGTAATTGAATCCCTTGCACCAGATGAATATGCCCTATTACAAGAAAAACTAAAATCTCACGCAATCCAGAAAACCAGCGGCATATGTGGAGGTAATGCAAGAATCCGCAATACCCGCATCCCCATTTGGACACTCATTTCACTCCAACACCAAGGAGCCGACACCCCAGAGCTTTTACGCAACTTCCCATCATTAACCGCTGACGATTTGAGCAACGCCCGATTCTATTACACTACACATCAAGAAGAAATTGATTTTGCGATCGCCTATCACCAATACAAGCAAGAGGAAGCGATCTCCTAATTCGTATCCAAAAGCAAAATCAGCCTAAGTCTAGTACACCAGTATTTATCATTCGTGAATACTAAGGCATATTATGCGATCGCCTATTCTTACCTAACTCAACTTCTGACTTTTGAAGTGATTATTTTTGTTTCCAAGACTCTGTTAGCGATCGCGCTTGATGAAAGAAAAGACGATCGCCCCAAAACGAGTAAAGCTTATAATAAACACCATCTAATTCATCAACACTTAAACCTATGCTGCAACTCCAAGAACAATATATTACTAGTGCTCAAGGCGATTATATAGCCTGTAGTAACCTATCAAAAGCTACTTGAACACATCAGCATATCTCAAAAATGAAATTTTACTCTTGGAATCCTGACAAGAACAAACTGCTTCAACTAGAGCGTAATATTAGCTTTGAAGAAATCGTATTCCATATTCAATCTGGTGATGAAATTGAAATTTTCGACCATCCCAATCAAGAGCGATATCCCAATCAAAAAATATCTGTCGTCGTTGTCGAAGGATATGTCTATTTAATCCCTTTCGTAGAATCTGGTACTGGTTCCGTCAAGTGAGACACACAAAAGTATATTTGAAGCCAGTTAAAAGACATATCGAATAGAAAACAACTGTGACCAAGAAAGCCC
>JAYVVP010000267.1:0-3597 GCA_043786935.1 Pseudanabaena sp.
TTCAGCAATCTGACAGCCCGATTGACCCGTTCCAATCACTAGAACTGCACCAGCGGGTAAAGATTCAGGATTTTTGTATTTGGAGGAATGTACCTGCAAAATATGCTCTGGTAATCGCTCCGCAATTTTAGGGATCTTGGGCAAATGATAAGCACCAGCCGCAATCACGACTTGATCAGCAGTATAGTCACCGATCGCTGTACTTAACTCAAATATGCCGTGATCGCCACGACGCACTTTTAGTACTTCTACGCCTTCCTTAATCGGCGGATTAAAAGATTGGGCATAGCTTTCAATATATTTAACTATCTCCTCCCTTTTGATAAAACCTTCTGGTTCATTACCTTGATAAGGATAGTTAGGAAGTTGACATTGCCAGTTAGGAGTCACTAAACAAAATGAGTCCCAACGCTGCGATCGCCAGGCATTTGCAATCTGATTTTTCTCAAAAATGATATGGTCTAAATTTCTCTCCTTTAAGCAATAGCTTATGGATAGACCCGCCTGACCACCACCAACAATTACAACGGGATAGTGATTTGTCATTGGCTTGTTTCTGAATCACACTTAGAATGCTTTAAGATTAAGAGCTAGCCAAACTATAATTTTGTATTCCTAACTACGAAATCTCTAAGTCTATTGATAACGATAGGGATAATGTATCCATGATTTTGAGGCGATCGCTTTGCCAACTTCTAACTAAATCAATATAACTAAATCAATAGGAGAAAAAGCATAACTAATACAATATTCTTAATTGTCATTATGAATGCGTGCAACGGACTGAATATGTGCAATGCCGTTTTTCTCAAGTCGGCTAAACGCATTGAGGCTTTGGGGATGATTATGGCGCTTTGTTTACTTGTTTATAATTTAGTCCAACGACAACTCAGACTCGCCTTGGCTCTCAATCAAAATACTATTCCTAACCAATTGGGTAAGCCCACTAATTTCCCGACTTTGCGTTGGTTTTTTCAATATTTTATGGAGGTTCATTTAGTTTCTTTTCAGGGACTTACTCAAATTGTAAATTTGTCTCCCCCTCGTCTTCATATTTTAAAGTTCTTTTCTCCCGCCTGCCAACGTTACTATTTGCTTCCTGCAACTATTTCCTAATTCTTTTTCTTATTCCATTACGAGCGGAATGTGGGTTTACGATAAAGCACCAGAAACGCAAGGCTGCTGGAGCAATTATCAAAGATTAACTTTCAAAGACTTAACGGAAGCGCGATCGCCAAATTCTTTGATATTCACCATCATTCAAGCCACCCGAAGTATTGAGATTATTTGCTTGAATGGTTTGATTGAGGGCTGAAATGCGATCTTCTGTAGCAGGGTGAGAACTTAAGAATGCAGGAGCGCCACCGCCTCTACTTGCGTTAGCTAGCTTTTGCATAAAAGCAGGCATTGCTCTTGCCGCAAAACCCGATCTAGTAATATTTAGCAACCCACGGCGATCAGCATCAAACTCGGCTTCACGACTATTTGGTAAACGTAGCGCTAAATCTACACCGATGCCAACTAAGCGATCATCGCCAACCCCAGCGATTGTGGCAATACCCTGCGCGATCGCGGCTTGCTTCATTTGCTCTAAAGCATGGCGACCCGAAATATGTCCCATTTCGTGACCGATCACACTTGCCAACTGAGCGACGTTATCAGACGCAGCGATCGTCCCAGTATTGATATAAACAAAACCACCCATCGTCGCAAACGCATTGAGACTGTTATCATCAACCACGCGGAAAGTGTAAGGAATATTCGGGCGATCGCTTGTGGGAACTAGTATTTGTCCTAAGCGACTAACTAAGGCATTTGCACCCCGATCTCGACTAATTCTCACTTCTTGGCGAATTTGATTATCGATTTGTTGACCTAGGGCAACTTCATCATTGTCACCAATATTTGAAAGCTGAAAAATTTGGATAGCTGATGGCAAAACACGAAATAAATCAAACAGGTCAAAAGCATTCGCAATAAAAGGATTAAGAGTAACTGCTAACAATAAAGACATTAGTAAAGCGATCGCCTGTTTCCAGTAATGCTGAAGTGTCTGGACAGTTGAGGCTATAAATTTCTGACTAATTAAATTTGATAATTTAGGGATCAATGTTTTCATATTTATAATTACCTTAAGCTTTACTCATCTTACATTTACTATAATTCACAGCTATATTTAGGCTCTATCCCCCATTACCAGAGCTGAACACTATAAAAATCAGAGCGACAAGTATTGAGATTGCCAATTTTTTTATTTACTGGGCTTGATTATTGCTGACGAAGAGCCTTTAGATAAAGTTGCAAAAAGTTAATCTCATACATTCGACGGATATATTTTTGGTAATTTCTACTATAATTAAATATATTGAATAAATGATTTTCACTATAAATTAGTAATTCTTTACCCTATGTTTCTTACTACTCCTAAACTCGATCAACTTGATCGCCCAGTTTCTCGTAATCCTGTTCCCCTTGACCTGTTTACGGCGATCGCTGATCTTAAGAAAGAACTTAATGCCGTAATCCTAGCTCATTATTATCAAGATCCTGATCTTCAAGATATTGCCGACTATATTGGCGACTCATTAGGGCTGTCTCAAGCTGCTGCCAACTGTCAAGCTGATGTGATCGTGTTTCTAGGCGTACATTTCATGGCTGAAACAGCCAAAATCTTGAACCCCAATAAACTAGTACTACTACCCGATCTAGACGCAGGGTGTTCGCTTGCTGATAGTTGTCCCCCTGATCGCTTTGCCGAATTTAAAGCCGCACATCCCGATCATTTGGTGATTTCCTATATAAATTGTTCGGCAGCAATCAAAGCGATGAGCGATATTATTTGCACTAGTGCCAATGCTGTAGCGATCGTTAATCAAATTCCTAAAGATCAGCCGATTATTTTCGCCCCCGATCGCAACCTTGGACGTTATGTAATGGAAAGAACAGGACGAGATCTGTTGTTATGGGATGGGGCTTGTATCGTACATGAAATTTTTTCAGAACGCAAACTAGTCGATCTCAAGCTAAATTATCCGCAAGCAGATATCATTGCCCATCCTGAATGTGAAGCTAATGTGTTGCGTCATGCTGATTACATTGGCTCAACAACTGGCTTATTAAAATATGTCCAACAGAGCGATCGCCAAGAATTTATTGTAGTCACCGAGTCAGGCGTGATTCATCAAATGCAGAAAGCGACTCCATTTAAAAAATTTATCCCTGCGCCACCAAACAACAGTTGCGCTTGTAATGAGTGTCCATACATGCGTCTAAACACATTAGAAAAAGTGTATCTTGCCATGAAAAATCGCTCACCTGAAATCATTCTTGATGAACAAATTCGGCTATTGGCACTCAAACCGATGCAACGGATGTTAGAAATGTCTAAATAGCAGATAGGCAATCAATTATCTACTATTTAAATAAATTCTGCTAATTAAATAAATTTTAGTTGTAAAGACTAATATCCTCTTTACTTGCAAATTGCTTGTACTCACGGTGATTGACCATGAGTTCATCGAGGAGTTTTTGGACTAAGTTCCAGTCAGCAAAGCCATACTTAGTTTCAGCAATAATTAGTTGGCGTAGCTCTGTAAC
>JAYVVP010000268.1:0-9991 GCA_043786935.1 Pseudanabaena sp.
TAAAAGGAGACATGAAAGGGCTAATCAGTCGCCGCATCAACAAACAGCATCGGATAGTTTACGAAATATTTGAATCAGAAAAATTGATCAAAATCTATCAGATGTGGAGTCATTATGAATAAGCTCTATTCAAAGCAGGGATTAATCCACGCATCACCGCAACCTGCATTGCATTAGCCTTCCACACCGAGCCATGACGATAAACCTGCATTAACTCATTCAGCTTCTTAATTTCCTGTGAATTAAGCAATCCTTCACTATTTCGGGCTTGTAAATCGCTAAAAATCCTTTTCTATGATTTTTTAAATACAACATCTTCACAAATTATTTTGTACATCGAATCAAGCCATATAAAAGATATTTGACTAACCTGTCCAGATTCCAAAGACACGATCGCGAAGTTACGATGTAATTCTTTATCTGTTTTGACAATTCTAGGGGTAAGTGCGGAATTAAGGAAAATTGTTTCCATACTGTTAGTGACGACCGCTTCACGAGTTCGACTAGAATTGTGACGGAGCTGGTGATGCATATGTCCAAAAGTGACTAACGGAAATGTCTTAGGCATTTGATAAGATTTAGAAATCGCATCGGCAAAATCTGGATCGCCGTAGTCACCGCCAATAGGTTTCCAATCTTTGCCACAAATTGAATGCTCGGCAGCACCAAGCCCAGCGGGTCCACTATGTCCAAGTAGAATCACTGTGTCATGAGCGGTACTGGCAATTGATTGGGTAATGCGTTGAGTCGATTCTTCAAAGCTATGTACATTAAAGCGATCGCGATAAAAAGCTTCCTTCCTCCATTTAGAACCTCCCCAGCTAAAAGGACGCGAACCGACGACAGAGAGATTGAGTTCAGGAAAGTCTAACCAACTATAACCAACATGGAATTTGCCTAAGATATCTAATTGCTGCTGGACACGATCTTCTTTAGTGCGATCGTAAGGACATTTCCTTTTATTTGGTTTTTTACTATTGGGATCGGAAGCGCTGTAATGAGCATCATGATTGCCTAAAATAATCGCTTTCGGCAAGTCTAAATCAGCGATCGCTTGGACAATTTCCACTGACTCATTACCAAAATCACCGACAAAGAGAACTAAATCAACTTGCAAAGCCTGAAGTGCTAACCGATCTTCGATGGGCTGCCACAAGTCATGGACATCGCCAACTACGGCTATTTTAATTGATGACTTCGGCATAATTTAAAAACTGAAGCAAGTATTTTAAGCGATATAAAAACCTAGACTAGTATAGCAATTGCCAGTAAAGTATGGTTAGCACATAGAGCCGAGTATACTAAACTTAAAATCAATCTATTTGGGGAGCAATTCGAGCGATGTCTGCAAGTAATAGAAAATTCGCGACAAATTTTAAAAACCAGTTTTGGAATTGGCGGACGCTCGCTCAGTTGATTTTTTTAGCGATCGTGGTTACTTGCAGTATCTTGGCATGGAATACGCTTGCTAGAAATATGCGAAATTCTGGGCTAGCAATTAGTTTTGACTTTCTTAGCGATCCTGCCTCCTTTGACATTGCTGATACGCCTTTCCCTTATAAAGCTTCAGACAGCTATACAAGCGCTTTACTAATTGGTTTGGTTAATTCCCTCAAAGCGATCGCAATTAGTATTATCTCCGCGACCGTAGTCGGCGTTACCGTCGGGATTTCTCGACTGTCAAATAATTGGTTACTCAAACAGATTGCTCGCACTTATGTGGAGATCCTCCGTAATACTCCGTTATTATTGCAACTATTTTTCTGGTACTCAGCGATCTTTTTGACGCTTCCATCCGCTAGCGATCGCATATCTTTAGGATTTGCCACCCTTGCTAAAGATGGCATCACAATCGCTGCTCTTAAAATGACTCTAAGTTCTGAGTTTTGCGCTTTAGTATTGGGATTGACAATGTTTTCCAGTGCCTTTATTGCGGAAATTGTGCGCGGTGGTATTCTCTCTGTGGCTAAAGGGCAAACCGAAGCAGCCAAGGCATTAGGAATGAACGACTTCCAAACTATGCAAAAAATTGTTTTGCCTCAAGCATTACGAGTGATTATTCCATCGCTGACGAGTCAATATGTCAACATTGCCAAAAATTCTAGTCTGGCGATCGCGATCGGCTATACCGATATTTATCGTATTGCTTCCACCACAATTAATCAGACTGGTCGCCCTGTAAATGTAATTTTAATCATTATGGGAACATACCTCACGATTAGCCTCATTATTTCTGCCAGCATGAATTTACTCAATCACCAGTTTCAAATTGTAGAACGCTAAAATTAATGCATGAAAAATCAAAATATTTTAGTTTGGTTCCGCAATGACTTGCGATCGCATGATTGTGAAACTTTGTATCGAGCCTCTGAAGCCTTAAAAAATACAGGCGCACAGGTACTTCCAGTTTACTGCTTCGATGTACGTCACTTTGGCGAAACTTCCTTTGGCTTTGCAAAAACAGATGCATTTCGGGCTAAATTCTTAATCGAGAGTGTTGCCAATTTGCGCGAAAACTTGCGATCGCTTAATTCCAATCTGATTATTAGGATCGGTCATCCTGAAGACATTCTTCCTAAATTAGCGCAGCAATTGGAAGTTGGCTCTGTTTATTATCATGCAGAAATCACAACTGAAGAGAAAGCTGTAGAGACTAATCTTGGTGCGGCTTTAAAAGAAAAAAATATAGCCTATAAAGCATTTTGGGGAAGTACATTATTACATCGTGATAATCTACCTTTCGCGATCGCTAAACTTCCTGAGCTTTTTACGCATTTTCGCAAACAAGTAGAAGCAGATTTTATAGTTCGTGAAGTTTTTCCTACACCTGATAGCCTTAACTCTCTACCTGATCAACTTGATGTTGGTGAACTCCCAACTTTAGAATCATTTGGACTTATCGAACCTGTTCCATGCGATCGCGCCGTTTTGCAATTTAAAGGTGGTGAAACCGAAGCTCTAAAACGTCTAGATCATTATTTTTGGCAAAGCGATCGGTTGCAAGTTTATAAACAAACTCGTAATGGCATGTTAAAGCCTGATGACTCTTCCAAGTTTTCGCCTTGGTTAGCTTTGGGCTGTCTGAGTCCGCGCTACATATACGCTCAAGTCAAACAATACGAGAGCGAACGGCTTGCCAATGATTCAACATATTGGCTAATTTTTGAATTGCTATGGCGCGATTACTTTCGCTTTGTTGCTGCAAAACATGGCGATCGCTTGTTTTATCGTTCAGGCTTACGGAACATGGATATTCCTTGGAAACAAGACTGGAAGCGTTTTGAACTTTGGCAAAAAGGCAAAACTGGCTTTCCTCTAGTCGATGCAAATATGCGCGAACTAGCCGCCACTGGCTATATGTCCAATCGAGGTCGCCAAAATGTCGCGAGCTTCCTTACCAAAAATCTTGGCATCGATTGGCGAATGGGAGCAGAATGGTTTGAATCGCTTCTAATCGATTACGATCCTTGTAGCAATTGGGGTAATTGGAACTATACCGCAGGTGTTGGGAACGATGCGAGAGGCTTCCGCTTTTTCAATATCAATAAGCAATCGCAGGATTACGACCCGCAAGGCGAATATGTCAAGCATTGGCTCCCCGAACTTGCAACCCTCCCAGTCAATAAAATTCATCAACCTTGGCAGCTATTACCTGTTGAACAGAAGCGTTTTAATATTCGTCTTGGAGTCGATTATCCAAATCCTGTTGTCGATTTATTTGCCTCTGCGAAAGCAAATGAAAAGATTTACAATTCCATCGATTAGTTTTATATCTAATTAATATGACTTCCCCAATTCTTTATTCTTTTCGGCGCTGTCCTTATGCAATTCGGGCAAGGATGGCACTTGCATATGCAGGAATCACCTATGAATTGAGGGAAGTCTCATTAAAAAACAAACCCCAAGCAATGCTTGATATTTCTCCCAAGGGAACGACACCTGTAATGCAAGTATTTGAGAGGAAGGGGGATTCTGAATACAGTTTTGTTGTACTAGAAGAGAGTCTAGATATTATGAACTGGGCAATTCAACAAAATGATCCGCTAAATTGGCAAATTCTGTCAGATAAATCATTGGCGATCGCTGAACATCTCATCAACACAAACGATCGCGAGTTTAAGCAAGCACTTGATCGCTATAAATATCCAAATCGCTTTCCTGAGCGATCGCCAGAATTTTATCGCCAACAAGCCGAAGAGTTTTTGCAAGTCTTAGAACTTCAACTTCAACAATATACAAGTTTTTTAATCTGCGATCGGCAAACTCTAGTTGATGTAGCAATATTTCCGTTTGTAAGACAGCTAGCCTATGTAGACATCGACTGGTTTATATCAAGTCCCTATCCTCATTTACAACAATGGCTAAAGTTGCATGAAACCAGCGCTCTGTTTGAGCTTGTCATGCAAAAGTCCCCAGTATGGATACCATAAAAGAGAGAAGGTGTCACGAAGCACCGTCTTCTCCCTTTTGAGCTTAAAATAAAATAATGAATATGGAGCTAATTACATGAAATCCCTTGCCCTTTTGAGTGTCTCGAACAAAACAGGACTACTCAAACTTGCCCGTGAATTATCAACCACCTATAATTTTCAGTTAATCAGTAGCGGTGGAACTGCCAAGGCACTCAAAGCGGCTGAGCTTGAAGTTACTAAAGTTTCTGACTATACAGGCGCACCCGAAATTTTGGGTGGACGAGTTAAAACTTTACACCCTCGCATTCATGGCGGTATTTTGGCAAGACTTGAATTACCTGAACATCAACAAGATTTGGATGACAATCAAATTCAACCCATCAAAATTGTAGTTGTTAATCTCTATCCATTTGCTGAAACGATCGCTAAGCCCAATGTCACCTTAGAAGATGCGATCGAGAACATCGATATCGGTGGTCCCACCATGATTCGTGCTTCAGCAAAAAATTATAATCATGTCGCTGTATTGTCCAACCCCAGTCAATACGAAGCTTTTTTGGCAGAACTAAAAGCCAATAATGGAGAAACAACGTTAGAGTTTCGTAAACAACTAGCGATCGCTGCTTTTCGTCACACACAGGAGTATGACACGGCCATCTCTAGATATTTGAGTGGTGATTTATCGGGAACAGTAACCACTAATTTAGAAGAGAAGTCCTCAAATATAATCTCTTCTTCCTATACATTGTTATGCAATAATCCTAAGCCTTTGCGCTATGGTGAAAATCCACATCAACCCGCTACATGGTATCAAGTTGGCGCTACACCAAAAGGATGGTCATCCGCTCAACAATTGCAAGGCAAAGAACTTAGCTTTAATAACTTACTCGATCTAGAATCCGCCCGCAGCATCATTGCCGAATTTAGTGACGATCAACCCTGTGCTGTGATTATCAAGCACAACAACCCCTGTGGCGTAGCGATCGCACCGACCATTGCCAAGGCTTATCAAAAGGCATTTGACGCTGATTCCACTTCTGCTTTTGGTGGTATCGTTGCGCTCAACCGTCCAATCGATGAAGAGACAGCCAAACTCTTGACTAGCACCTTTTTAGAATGTGTAGTCGCACCTGCTTGTGTGCCAAGTGTGGCGGCTATCTTAGGCAAAAAACAGAACCTGCGAGTATTAGTTCTATCTGATTTCAAGCAAAGCTCTCCTGAAACTGTGAAGACAATTGCTGGTGGAATGTTAGTACAGAGAACTGATGATGAAGCCGTACTCTCTGAAACATGGAAAGTTGTCACCCAGAAACAACCAACTCCTGAACAAATGCAGGAATTAATCTTTACTTGGAAGATTTGCCGTCACATCAAATCTAATGCGATCGCGATCACCAAAAATCTCACCACAATCGGCATCGGTGCAGGTCAAATGAATCGAGTTGGCTCAATCAAAATCGCCATCGATCAAGCTGGTGAGGAAGTTAAAGGTGCTTTCTTAGCCAGTGATGGTTTCTTTCCCTTTGATGACTCAGTACGTACTGCGGCGGCTTCAGGAATTATCGCGATCGCTCAACCAGGTGGCAGTATGCGCGATGCAGATTCGATCAAAGCGGCGGACGAACTTGGCTTGATTATGGTACTCACAGGCGTGCGTCATTTCTTGCATTAACATACAGCAATTTACTTTCAAACCTACCACAAACAATAATATAAAACCCGTTGCGGGGCTTCGCCCTGCGGACCCTTGTCGTACGTGGTGAGTTTGATGAACAACCGCTGTATTTTCAACAAAGAGGCGCTCCTATAAGGTGTGCCTCTCTCCAATTCTTTTGGAGCAGGTAAACACAGCATTGTAAAGGAATGGGACTTTAGTTCAGAAAAAATGAATTAACGATCAGCAATCAACAAAAAGCGAATATGTTCTATACTCTTCTCCGCCCGAAGCGCTTGTACTTGATCAGCTAGCTTTGCACTGGCGATAATCACATTAGGTTGCAAAGCGATCGCATTAGCACGTAAATCTTGTTGAGGAGAAATGGTAGAAGGTAGGAAACCTTGATTTTGCAACATTTCCATTAATAAATCGATAGAGACAAAGTTATCATCAACTACCAAAATCTTTTTGCCACTTGTTGTTTTGCTAGATAGTAACAATTCAACTTCTCGTATCAATATCACCATATCGACGGGCTTTGTCACATAACTATCGATTCCTAAATGCAAGCCTTTATCTTGATCATCTAGTATAGAAACAATAATAATGGGAATGTCTAGAGTTGCAGGATCAGATTTTAAGATAGAAGCAACTTCATAGCCGTTAATACCTTGCATAATCACGTCGAGAGTTATTAAATCAGGACGACTTTCACGTACTTTCGCGATCGCCTCTTGTCCATTCTCAGCCTCTCGCACTACATATCCTTTGGCTTCCAATACCTGTCTGAGTAAGCTCCTGATGCTAGGATCATCATCAATTACTAAGATGTTTTTGGGGGAAGCACCTTGATCAGATGACTGACTATCAAACATTACTCGCTTTTTGAGTTGGTCGAGGAGAGTATCAAAATTAATTGCGGGAATCTGACCTTTACTCTCTACAACGGTCGCGATCGGGAGTGAAAAAGAGAATGTACTACCCTTGCCAAGTTCGCTTTCTACCCAAATCTGTCCACCATGATGTTCGACGATTTCTCTAGAAATTGGTAGACCAAGCCCCGTACCCTGAGGCTTGTCAGTGAGCGTATCTCCGACTTGCTTAAACTTCTCAAACACCTTTGGCTGATCAGGTTCCGAAATACCCACGCCTTGATCAATCACACTGACCACAATTGATTTGTCAGTTTGCCTAACCCGACAGGTAACATTACCTTGTTCAGTAAACTTCACAGCATTAGAAATTAAATTAATCACAACTTGAATCAAACGATCTTTGTCACCATAAATATTTGGTAAATCTGATTCGATCTCTCGTACTGGCGTTAATCCTTTCTGCTCAAATAGTGCCGAAGTTGCCGAGAAAGCGCGATCAATAACTTCCGTAATGATCAATGTATTCATATTCCATTGCATCTTACCAGCTTCTATCTTAGCAACATCCAATACTTCGTTAATCAGTTTAGTAAGTCGCATTCCCTCAGATACGATGATTTCAATATTTTCGGTAACTTGACGTATACTGCGATTAACTTTTTTATCGTCAGTCTGAATAAGTGGAAAGATCGATTCATCCAATTTTTTCTGAATTAATTTGGCAAAGCCAAGCACAGAAGTTAGTGGTGTTCGCAACTCATGTGATACAGTCGAGATGAAATCTGTCTTCATTCGATCTACTTCTTTCTCAGCAGTAACGTCACGAATTAAGATTACAGTACCAAGGTAATTTAACTCTAATTCTGATTCTTCCGATGTATCCACTTCTCTATAGATAGAAGTTGCCACAGCCTTACCTGTACGACGCTCTGGCAGACCAAACTCTTCAGTAAAAACTTGTTTAGGATTCTCTCTAGTACTGGTAACTAGATTTAAAATCTCTTCATCTTGGAATATTTCCATATAGCTATTAGCCTTAGCGATCGCTTTACTACTTATCCCAATCATGCCTGCAAGAGCTGGGTTAAACTGAGTAATCCGATCTTCTCCATCAACCACCATCAATCCATCCACCATGTTATCGATAATCGCTTTGATTTCACTGGTGCGTTGTTCGACTTTCTGCTCTAAGGTACGACTGTAATCAGACAACTGCTCACCTGAAGCTTTAAGTTGCGATGTCATTTGATTAAAGGCGATCGCCAAAATCCCTATTTCATCTTCCGTAAGAACGGGAGCTTGAGAATTTAAATTCCCTCTAGAGACTTGGTTAGCGGCTTCGGCGATCGCTAAAATTGGTTGCGAAATCCGACGGGCGATCAAATAAACGGCTGTCAACAAAATACCCGCAGAACTTAAACCAATCAATAAAATATCACGCGCTAAGCGGTCGGATGGTTCAAAAGCTTCCAACTGAGATATTTCTGCGATCAGGGCAAGATTGAGGTTGTCAATCCAGATATAACTTCCTAATACAGGAACATTTTTATAGTTTTTATAAAGTCCCCCACCATCTTTGCCTAGAGCTGCCGCTGCAATTCCGTCACTTTTGATATCTTTTGCGACTTCTTGATTATTTGTTCCTGCCCCTGAAATCAATATATTTTTTGTGGCTAACCTGCCCACTAAATAAGTTTCACCACTGACACCTAAACCTGTGCCTGTGCGAATAATATCATCTACACCTTGTAAATCAAGATCAACGGCGACCACTCCAATGCGATCGCCAGATTTATTAGATAAAGGAGCTGCAAAAGTCATTGCCGCCTTACCTGAGATGGGCGAAATATAGAAATTTGGGACAATAACCCGTGATTGGTCACGTGTGAAGTAGGTAGTTGTATTGCCTAGAGGTTGATACTTACCTTCTTTTTGCTTATCGGTTGAGACAATCGTAATCCCGTTATTAGTAAGGATAGAAATCTGACGAATATTTGGTTTTACAATTGCTATATCCGCCATAAACTTTCTTAGCGATTCTACAGACGCTTTAAACTCTGGAGATTCGCGATCTTTAGTAAAGGCAGTTTCCGAATTGACTAGCAAATCTGGTAACTGAGTTATCAAATTAACATCACGACGTTGATTGTCAACCCATTGATTGACCTGAGATTCTTTAAGCGATGTGGCGACATCTAAACGGTCAATTACCGATTTTCTGAGAGCCTCACGACTACGGACATTGGCACTAATCGCTACGAGCAAAACTGTAACAATCGATAGAATCGAAAAATAGCCCACCAGTTGCAGCAGCAAACGTTTCTTAACTAGGTTGATCATTTTCTGTTCTCACTTTATTGACGATGCTGAAATTTTGGAATTTCTATACTTCTATTATTTCCACTGAGCGAAAATATTTTTGATTTGCGTGATCGCTGTATCTGCTGCTTGTTCAGGTGTCGCTGTCCCTTGAGCCACTGATCTTACAGCTTGTCCCCATATTTGTTTAGCGCCAACTTCTGAGTAAGCAGGATTCTGGGCGGTATAAAAAGAACTGGTATTCTGAAACTGTCTAGTTGCGGTGAGGATATGCGGGTCTTGCGAATCTTTATAGTAAGAGTCTTCTAATAATTTTGGCATAGTTGGGAAATATCTTCCTCCCGCCCCTTTTAAATAGGTGAGTAAATTACTAGGTTTGATAATGTGAGCCAATAAACTTTTAGCGATCGCTTGGTTAGTAGTATTCGCAAATATGACAGCCTGTTTTACCGCTACTAGATAGTTGAGGGGCTTACCGTTAGGAGCAAGCGGCCATTCTGTGGTTATCAACTTTTTGGTATAAACATTAGCATCAAACTGTTGAGAAGCAGGTATAGATAGACCAGGGTTAGCAGTCATAAATAAATTGCGACTAAGGAATACCTGATTATTATCAGCGTCTGACCATTGAACTGCTTTGGGTGGGACATGCTCACTCTTATAGAATCCTGCGTATTTATTCAATGCATTGACAATACCTTGACGATTTTTGGGATCATCAGCTTGGA
>JAYVVP010000269.1:0-24575 GCA_043786935.1 Pseudanabaena sp.
TAAAAATTCCGCTTGTCGGATTGTGTTGACGGTTCCCAATGGACAAGATCCGATCGCTACTCGCGATCGCGTATTTGGTAATCTCGCTACGGCAGATAGCGGACAGCAAACTACGGCTATAAATACTTATCGCGGACGCGATCGCACCTTAAATGACATTACTGGCGATCTTGGTTTAGGTATCGATTTATCAGGAATTAATGGTGTACTTGGTTCAGTGTTATCTTCAAATCGTCCTTCTTCTAACGTGCGCGGTAATAACTTGTACTTGAAGCCATTTCTTGATCCTAGTGATGGTGGTACTGGCTCCAATCTGGCTAACAACGGCTTCACTGGTGGCGGTAGACGACTCAACCCTGATAATTTCCGTTAAAACAAATTCTATTAAAATAAAAAGGGACGCTAAGCGTCCCTTTTTATTTTTTAAAAGCTTAGCGCTGCAAAGCTTTTGAGAAGAATTATGCTTCGTTTAAAGCGGCGATACCTGGCAAGATTTTGCCTTCAAGTAGTTCCAAACTTGCGCCACCGCCAGTCGAGATATGGCTCATCTTGTTAGCAAGACCAACTTTTTCAACCGCAGCCACTGAGTCACCACCACCGATGATTGTGATCGCACCTTTGTCTGTGAGATCGGCTAGGGTATGCGCGATCGCTTCAGTACCAGCCGCAAACTTATCAAACTCAAATACACCCATTGGACCATTCCAAATTGCGGATTTGCATTCGGCAAGTGCGGCTTGGAATACTTTCACCGAGTCAGGGCCAATATCTAAGCCCATCCAACCATCAGGAATATTTTCAATGCTGACGATTTGAGAGTTAGCATCGGGCTTGAAGTTATCAGCGACTACTACGTCAGTAGGCAACAAAAATTTCACGCCTTTTGCAGCAGCCTTTGCTTCGAGAGTGCGGGCTAGCTCAAGCTTGTCTTCTTCGACTAAAGACTTGCCAACATTCAATCCACGAGCTTTGTAAAAGGTAAAGATCATCCCGCCGCCCAGCAGTAACACATCGACTTTATCAATCAAAGTTTCGATTACGCCGATCTTGCTAGAAACCTTAGAACCGCCAACGATCGCAGCTAGAGGACGCTTAGGGTTATCAATTGCACCACTTAAATACTGCAACTCCTTATCTAACAAGAAACCTGCTACTGAAGTGCTGATGTACTTAGTTACGCCTTCAGTCGAAGCATGAGCGCGGTGAGCAGTTCCAAATGCATCATTTACATAAATATCAGCCAAGGAAGCCAACTTTTTAGCAAATTCAGGATCGTTCTTTTCTTCTTCGGGATAAAAACGCACATTTTCTAACAAAGCCACATCGCCATTATTAAGCGCATTGACTTGAGCCGCTACTGCGTCACCGATGCAATCATCAGTTTTTACGACAGGCTTTCCAAGCAATTCAGATAAACGAACTGCCACAGGATTAAGGCGAAGGCTTTCGGTTACACCCTTTGGTCTACCAAAGTGACTTGCCAAAATTACACGAGCGCCAGCTTCGCTGAGGTATTTGATCGTCGGTAGAGCTGCCCGAATGCGGGTATCGTCAGTGATTTTGCCAGTTTCATCTTGAGGAACGTTGAAATCAACTCTTACTAAAACTTTTTTGCCTGCTAAGTCAGCAGCACTTAGACTTGCAAGATTTTTCTTTGCCATAAATATTTTTGCCCGCAGTATATAAAGTTTCTTTTTTACGATCTCTTAGTAAGTTTACAGAATTGCGTCCAGTCTAAAAGTAAAAAAACTCCGCTCATCAGGGTAAAGCGACGCTCTACTCCACTTTTTTATTCAGAAATCTTTGCTTCTAGTTCCGCGATTCGTTTTTCTAATTTGCGAACTGTATGTAGCAAGTCTGGAAGTTGACGTTCGGCGATGACGATGCGCTTCCAATCTTTTTCGGGAACCACAGGATATCCCATTAGGGTTACACCTGCGGGAACATCGCTGGGAATGCCTGACTTTGCGCCGATGATCGCGCGATCGCCAATGTGAATATGATTGGCTGCGCCGACTTGTCCTGCCATAACTACATGATGACCAAGGGTTACACCACCTGCTAAGCCGACCTGTGAGGCAAGAACTGAGTGTGCACCCACTTCTACACCGTGACCAATTTGGACAAAGTTATCGAGTTTTGCGCCTTTATGAATGATTGTGACTCCAACGGCGGGACGGTCAACGGCACATGAGCAACCAAGTTCCACATTATCTTCGATGATTACATGACCGATTTGGGGGACTTTGTACCATGTTCCATTAGGAGCTAGCTCGAAACCAAAGCCGTCACCACCGAGGACAGTATTGGGATGCAAAATACAATTTGCGCCAATTTGAGTGCGATCGCTAATTACGCAACTAGCGTGAATGGTCGTATTTGCACCAATTTCAATATCATTGTAAATCGTGACATGGGGATAAATGGTCACGTTATCGCCAATTTTGACGCGATCGCTAATTACAACATAGGGGGCGATCGCGACATTTACACCTAATAGTACGCCTTCGCCCAAAATTGCGGTGGGATGTATACCAACAGGCGGTGTAGGTGGCTGATAAAATTTTTCAAGGACTTTGGCGAAGAGAATGCGAGGATTGGCGGTGCGGATACAGGGTAGAGGTGACGGTGTTTTTAAATCGAGAATGACCGCACTTGCTTGAGTATCTTTAAGTTTAGATACAAATTTTGATGAGGACACAAAAGTTATTTCTCCTACTTGAGCCTTATCGATCGCCGCTACACCAATAATTATAGGATCGTCGCCATTGGACTCGAATAGACAATCGGGTAATGTGGCAACAAGCTCGGCTGCAAGTTCAGAGAGTTTAAAGGAAATCATTTGTGTCAGGATCTGGATGAATATCAAGAGTAATGGCGATTACCATAATACATTGTGCCAAAATACGTTGTGCCAAAATACGTTGTGCCAAAACCTGGGGCTGATTGATTTAGCCAAACTTGATGACGATAGCCCCTAATCACAATCCAAAACGATCGCATATGAAACTTGGGAAAGTTGTCTCATATGTTGAAAAAGTTCTGCGAGACTTTGGCTCAAATTATGTAATTAATTTTGATTAGCCACTTACTCTAAACTTAAGCGATCGCAATTCCTGACCACTGCACTTGTGACACTCTAGGATGAGGATTGGAATCATTAAGAAAATAACGCCGATAAGAAAAGAACATTTCCTCATTTTGTAAAGTGCAGTAAGGCGCGATCGCCACATTTTCTACTGACATTCCTAATTCTTGAAGTTGCTGTAACTGCACTTGACGCAAATCCAGTTTTACTCTTTCAGGATGATCATCAGGATGTAACCCAACTGGTTGATTGAGCGTCGCCGTAACCTGTTGAGCAACATCCTGCGATACCTGATAAACACTTCCTGAAATCGCAGGACCAAGGGCCACACGCAAATCTTTTAACTCACTGCCGCGATCGCACAATGTCGCGATCATTTTTGTAACAATCCCCGATGCAGTACCGCGCCAACCTGCATGGACAGCCGCAACTGAGCCTGATTTGCGATCGCCTATCAATACAGGTACACAATCTGCGGTACAGACCCATACCGAATAATTGACATTATTATGATCGCGCGTTGCCCATACACCATCAGCTTCGATTAGGGTGATATCTGAAGCCGATTCTATTTCACCAGTATGAGTTAAGTGATTGCCATGCACTTGTTTAGCGCGATACGCTTTTCCAGATCGGGCAAGGTGATCATGCAGATCAGTTGGTAATTTAGGAGCGTGCGATCGGGTAAAAAATCCATGTGACCAGTCAGTTAATAAATCACAAGTTAATACACCGTCTTGCCATTGCCATTGATTTGCGTTCATTGCTACAGATAAAAGAATGATGCGCTAATACTAACTTAAAAAGGCAAAGTGAGGCTAAGCGTCCCTTTGTCTTTTTGGGAATGTTCTTTGACTCAGTTATTTTCAGTTATTTAATGATGCAATTGAACAATTCTCTGATTGGTAAACTGAAGTGGACGAGCATCCACTTGATAAATTTTTTCAAAAGTTTCGATCTGTTCTTCCGAAACAGTTGTCGGTTCTACTAAAATATTCCATTGAACTCCTTCGCTACATGGTGGAGTGGTTAGAGAACCATCATAACTAAAGTAGGATTTACTACTAGGTAGCAAACTTAAAGCATTGATCATGCGATCGCTAACCGTATTAGTTTTACCAGTAGCAGGAATATTCTTCCAGACTTCTTGAATTAGAGCATTTGCTTTCCCTTCAGTGAGCAGAACTCCCACCACTGCAAGTTTACCCGCTTCATTTCGATGAACTAGATGTAATTCCATTGCAGAGGCTTTATCATTAATTTCATGTTCACTTGGGGTGTGAAAATGGAACTGGAGAAGTGCATACTTTTGACCATTAATATTAGCCGTGCTGCCTTCTGCATAGTTTACTTGAATGGTATGACCATTATTAACAACCACTAAAGGAGAAGGTTTGTAATCAAAATCAATCTTTGCAGGCGTACCTTCTACAACATCTTTAACTTTGATATTGATTGGAGATTGATCTTTGCCTGATTCACATAGTGCAAAATCGTTACTTAGTTTCCCCCATTGAGATGGGTTCTCAGCGCCGCCATACCTCCAAACAGGAGGGCTTGTTACTGGTAAAGACGCGGCTAAAACTGGTGTTATGAGTGTTAATAATATCCCTATGGCGATCGCTATTAGTAGCAGTAGATTCTTAACGTGATTACCATAATTTTGATTGAGTACATTCATAGAAGTTTAGCTCTTTTCCTAAATTAAAAATAAATATATAGCAATTAGCCTCCAAGATATCCGTCGCGCGATGCGTTTCGTAAACCTTGGTTACAGAGTAAGCACTTTGAGCTTTATTTGGTTTGCAGGGCAAGTCGCTATAAAATGGAGTTAACAGATATTAAATAGTTAACAATAAATAGATTATGTCGCTAACACCTGCTTTATTTGGTCAGCTCGCACAAGCAATGGGTGTGTTCGTATTAGTCTGCGCTTTGATTACAGGACTGGCTGTAGCTCGTCAGTGGAGTTGGCGCTATCGAATGGTGGGCGCAACCTTATTTTCTGTTGTTTTGTTGGTAGGGCTTTTTTCACTTAGTTTTGAGCCAATTACACGCTCATCAGTTGCAGGCGCTGTCCCCTATAAGCTTGTGTATGATCGATTTGGGCCTCAAGCCTCAATTGTCGTTCCCCCCACAATTACACCCGAACAACTTGCCTCAACCTTGCAACAAGCCAGCAGTAATTTATTTTCGTCTGGACGTAATGGTCAAGGACAGCAGCAACTAACAATTTACGCTAGAACTATTGTTCATCCCCAAAAAGGTGTGTCTAAACCCATATATCTCGGTCGTGTAAAGCGATCGCTTAGCTTACGAAATGATCCTGATATAGAAGTTAAAGTTTTTGCTGATAAATTTGCTGAACTTTCTGAAAGTGCTACATAGTGATACAAACATAGGACTTACGCAAAGGGAAAGAATGACAGAGCGTACGGGGAGTGTCAAGAAATATGAGTGGATTGAACTCAATGCATATGGAACTTGGGAAAGTTTAGTCTCATATGTTGAAAAAGTTCTTCGAGACTTTGGATCAAAATATGTAGTTAATTTTGCTTAGCTACTTATAAAAGAACAAAATATCCTATCTACTAATACCCAATATACAAACCGTAGATTTTGTTTGTGCATTACTCAAATGTGTTGTATGGTATTTAAATACGGTAATCCCACCAAGATATAGTAGATTAAAATTCGGAGATACAAGTACATGAGTTCAAGGTATCAGCGACCTTTGGGTAATTTCAAATCGACAATTCAAGCGATCGCTCTTCTAGTCAGCAATATATTCAACAGTCAGTTTGGACGTAAATTTGTTTCTTTCTTTCTCGCAGGCGCACTAATTAGCGTCACCATGGCAGCCTGCACCGCCACCACAGAGACCTCTAACACTGCCCAAACCTCAGCATCATTACCCGCAGGCGCTCCTAAAAAGGAGGTCGAACTCACTCTTGTTTCTTTCGCTGTAACTAAGCAAGCACACGAAGCAATTATTCCTAAATTTGTCGAGAAATGGCAAAAAGAGAAAAATCAAAAAGTAACGTTTAAGCAAAGTTATGGTGGTTCGGGTTCACAAACCCGCGCTGTTATTGATGGTCTAGAGGCTGATGTTGTCCATCTTGCTCTAGCCGCTGATACTACCAAAATTGAAAAGGCTGGACTAATTGATAAGGGCTGGGAACAGGAATATCCTAATGATGGCATTGTTTCTAAGTCTGTTCCTGTAATTGTTACGCGCGAAGGCAATCCCAAAAACATTAAAGATTGGTCAGATCTTGAACAACAAGGAGTTAGCTTAATTACTGCCGATCCTAAGACATCAGGCGTAGCTCGTTGGAACTTCCTAGCTCTCTGGAATGCAGCTTATAAGAAAGGTGGTAGCGATGAAAAAGCACTTGAAGCCTTAACTAAGGTTTATACCAATGTGCCAATTTTGACCAAGGATGCGAGAGAAGCAACCGACGCTTTCTTTAAGCAAGGTCAAGGCGATGCCCTAATTAACTATGAGAACGAAATCATTCTTGCTTCTCAGAAGGGTCAAAAAGTTAACTATGTAATTCCCGAAGTTAATTTTTCCATTGATAACCCGATCGCTGTTGTTGATAAAAATACTGCCAAGCATGGAACTAAAGAAGTTGCTGAAGCATTTGTGAAGTTCTTGTATTCTCCTGAAGCTCAAACTGAATTTGCTAAGGTCGGTTTCCGTCCTGTAGATGAAACCATAGCTAAAGAAAAGCAATTTGTTGATCGTTATCCTACTGTCAAAAATTTATCAACCGTCAAGGATCTTGGTGGCTGGAGCGAAATCAATAAAAAATTCTTTGCTGATGGCGCAGCCTTTGATCAAATTCAAGCAAAAATCAAGCGCTAGAAATTAGCTATAGCAATCCGAAATGAGTTGAGACGGGCTTCGACTTTGCTCAGCCGTCAGTCCATGCTGACTGAGCGAAGTCGAAGCCACAAATGATTTAGGATTGCTATAGATCATTCATTTGCAGGGGGCTTAAGCCCCCTGTTTGATATTTTTTAACTGAAAGATAACATGGTAACGACAACCCCTTCATCACTACCCCATAGGAAGCAGTCATCTAACCCGGTTCTAAAAATAATTACCAAAATACCTTGGACATGGGTAATTACTTTTACTTATCTAGCCTTTTTGCTGATATTGCCGATCACTGCTCTAATTACCAAGGCTGCTAGTGAGCCTTTCGATAGTTTTTGGAAAACTGCCACTTCTCCTCTTGCCATCTCTAGCTACGAAATTACTTTTGTTACCGCCTTTGCCGCCGCTGCTCTTAATGGTATCTTTGGCACACTAATCGCATGGGTGATCGTGCGCTACAAATTTTTCGGCAAACGCTTTCTCGAAGCTATTGTTGATTTGCCCTTTGCGCTACCTACATCTGTTGCAGGTTTGACCCTAGCCACAGTCTATAGCGATAAGGGTTGGCTAGGTGCGCTACTCGCTCCATTGGGAATCAAAGTTGCATTCACTCGGCTTGGTGTATTTGTTGCCATGACCTTTATTTCTTTGCCATTTATTGTCCGCACGGTACAACCTGTACTCACAGATTTAGAAAAGGAAATCGAAGAGGCGGCTTGGTCATTGGGAGCTTCGCAAATACAGACTTTTATTAAAGTAATTTTGCCACCGCTTACGCCTTCGATCTTGACAGGTGTTGCCCTTGGCTTTTCCCGTGCTGTCGGTGAATATGGCTCAACCGTAATTATTGCTTCCAATACTCCTTTTAAGGATTTGATTACACCGATTTTGATCTTCCAACGCCTAGAGCAATACGACTATGTAGGCGCAACGGTGATTGGTGTCGTGATGTTAGCCATTTCCTTTGTGAGTCTTTTGGCAATCAATTTATTACAAGCTTGGAGCAAAAAATATGGCTAATCTGAATAATTCTCCAAGTAACTATTCTCAAGGTTTACTTACCTCTCAACAGAGAAAAAAAAAGAAAAGCCTCGCTCCTAAGATCTTAATTGGAATTTCCTTTTTATATCTGGGCTTAATTTTACTAATTCCTGCGGCGAATGTTTTTGTCCAAGCGTTTTCCAAGGGACTAACACCTTTAATAGATTCCTTTAAACGAGAAGACTTTTTAACCGCGATTAAACTAACAGCAAGTTTGGCAGTGATTGCTTTACCTCTAAATGCAATTTTTGGATTGAGTGCTGCTTGGGCGATCGCGCGTAACAAATTCCCTGGAAAGGCGTTATTACTAAGTATTATCGATTTGCCCTTCTCGATTTCACCTGTAGTTGCTGGTTTAATGATCGTCTTGCTGTATGGTCGTCTTGGTTGGTTTGGCTCATTTCTGGAAGCTAATAACATCAAAATTATATTTGCTTTCCCTGGAATGTTATTAGCAACGATTTTTGTAAGTATGCCTTTTATTGCTCGTGAAGTTATCCCTATATTGGATGAAATGGGAACGGAACAAGAAGAGGCGGCGCGTACCCTTGGCGCTAATGATTGGCAAATTTTCTGGAGGGTAGTTATTCCCAATATCCGATGGGGTTTACTCTACGGTTTGGTATTAACTAATGCCAGAGCTATGGGTGAGTTTGGGGCGGTTTCGGTAGTATCGGGCAATATTGCAGCGAAGACCCAAAGCTTGCCTCTATTTGTCGAAGAAGCCTATAAAAACTATGAGAACGAAGTTGCTTATTCTGCGGCTGTTTTGTTGGCTCTTCTGGCTGTTATTACTCTAGTTCTCAAAGAGATTTTGGAGCGCAAAACCCATAATCCTAATGAACGTGAATAGTAAAAAGTGAGATATTCTGTGCTCCGTGCAGCATATCATCGCATCAAATAATTAAAAGGAGCTTAATTCTATGGCTATTGATACTCGCCCTGTAACTAAAGATATCAAGATTCGCATTTCTGAAGATTTACATAGTGAGCCTGTTATTTCACAATTAATTTCACAGTATGGGGTAACCGTAAATATTGTCTCTGCCACCTTAGGAGTAAATGCTGGTAGTGGTTGGTTCCATCTTAGTCTGAGAGGCAACCAAGCACAAATCCAGACCGCGATCGTCTATCTCAACGACTTGGATATCGAAATCTGGGAAGATGATAGTGAAACCAATCCAGTTCTGTAATTTCAAAGAAATCACAAAGAAAAGAGCGCCGCTCTTTTCTTTGTGATTCAAATATAGAACATTGTATCTGACGATTTTTTCTCTTCACACTTTCTCACTAAGTCCTCTAAAGTGCGCTTACTAAGCACATCATTCGCTCCTCTCTGACTATACAAGATAGTTCTATAGATTTTTTGAACTAGGTTTATAAATATTTCTTGTCAGAGCAATGAATTGCCACACAGAGCCAAACAATTCATTACTTAGAAGTAAGTGTTTTTATCTAGTGGAAGTTAAATTTGCAAATTCAGACTCTTGGAATAGCGGTGTGCTGAGATAGCGCTCTCCGAAACTTGGTTGGATGACTACGATTAAGCGATCGCGATTCTCTTCACGCTTACCCACGGCGATCGCTGCTGCTAAAGCTGCTCCCGATGAAATTCCTGAGAGCAAACCTTCCTCACGCGCTAAGCGCCGACCATAGACAATCGCCTCTTCATCAGAAATACCGATAATTTCATCAATTAAATCAGTGCGTAAAACTTGGGGGATAAATCCTGCCCCAATACCCTGAATTCGATGCGCTCCTGGAGTACCACCCGCCAAAACTGAACTGTTGAGAGGTTCGACAGCGATCGCCTGAAAACTCGGTTTCCGCTGCTTAATTACTTCCGCAACTCCCGTAATCGTTCCACCAGTTCCCACGCCCGCAATCACAATATCCACTTGCCCATCTGTATCATTCCAAATTTCTTCGGCAGTAGTGCGACGATGCACAGCAGGATTAGCAGGATTGTTAAACTGTTGCAGCATATAGGCGTTTGGCGTAGAACTTGTTATTTCTCCAGCCCGCCGAATTGCGCCACGCATCCCCTCAGTGGCATTGGTCAACTCTAGCTCTGCACCATAGGCTCTAAGCATGGCTCGACGCTCTAAGCTCATGGTTTCGGGCATTGTTAAAATCAAGCGATAGCCCTTGGCTGCTGCCACCATAGCCAAGGCAATCCCTGTGTTACCAGAAGTTGGCTCCACCAAGATGGTTTTGGAAGGACTAATCAAGCCTTGAGCTTCAGCATCCTCAATCATCGCTAAACCGATGCGATCCTTAACTGAAGAAGAAGGGTTAATACTCTCTAATTTCAAAACAATTTTGGCAAGAGAACCATCTTTTTTGGGAATATTATTCAGGGCAACAAGGGGCGTACCACCGATTAGCTGGGTGATATTTTGAGCGATTTTCATAAAAGTTAGCTGTGTTAAACAAGTATTAGAAAGAGAAGGAGCAAGTAAATTCAAAAAGTACGGTATTGTCATGAGAATACCGTACTTAGTAAGATACAATACTTTTCAACGCAATACAAATAAAATCTACTGTTTGTCGATAGGGTATGTGATGATTTATCTTGAAAAGACCACTGACATTGCTTATAAGCGTCGTGAAATGTTGCCACGAAGAACTAACTATCTCTGGAAAATTGAGTCAGGCGTGGTGCGATCGCTAACATGGAATGAGGATGGTCAAGTAATTTGCTCAGGGTTGTGGGCTGAGGGCGATCTAATTGGCAGTGAGTTATCGCAGTTATTTCCTTATGAGATGGAATGTTTAACTGATGTGAAATTAACGGAAATCCCGCGATCTCAGTGGGCAGATCATGTGGATGCGATCATCTATCGCAATCAAATCAGTGAGTTTTTATTAAAGATTGCCCATAGTCGGGCTAAAGATGATGCGTTGCGACAGTTACTAGGTTGGTTAACAGAACGTTTTGGTGAAGAAGATCATCGTCATGGCAAGTTGATTAGTCTGCAATTAACCCATCAAGAACTAGCGGAATTAATCGGCTCTACTCGCGTTACGGTCACCCGCATCATTAATGATTTAGAGAAGATTGGTTTCTTATCTCGTAAAGGACGCAAGCTCAGATTTTTAGCAGAGTCTACTGAACAATGGCATTATGAGATTTAAACAAACTCTTATGGCTATACTTAGAGCGTGTTTGAGAAGTTTTGCTTTAGCCCCCCAAATCCCCCAATTCTGGGGGACTTTGAAAGAATTTTATTTTCTTGTTCCCCTAGAATTGGGGGCTAGTGTGTACACGGTAGGTTATTCACGGCGGGAGGGTAAAGCACAGCGAGTTTCCGAAAGCAATAGCTGAAGTAGCTGTGAAGCCCGTATTGTATCCGTTTACAGGGTCAATAACGGAAGTTGTCAGGTGATTGCAAAGGGACATAAAAAAGCACCCCATCGGGATGCTTTTCTAGCTAAACGTGTGCGGCCCGTTTGTATGCTTCATCCAGAACTTCGCTTAGAGTTGGGTGCGCGTGAACGATCGTCGCTAACTTCTGCACAGTTTGCCGATCGCGTATTGCTGCGGCTGCTTCATGGATGAGATCAGAGGCATGAATACCGATAATATGCACGCCCAAAAGTTCGCCTGTATCTTCACGATAAATAATCTTAGCAAGACCATCGGTTTCTCCCTCAGCGATCGCTTTAGAATTACCCTTAAAGTAAGACTTGGTTGTCGCAAC
Organism: Pseudanabaena sp.; assembly: GCA_043786935.1. Classification (GTDB taxonomy): domain Bacteria; phylum Cyanobacteriota; class Cyanobacteriia; order Pseudanabaenales; family Pseudanabaenaceae; genus Pseudanabaena. The sequence continues at coordinate 11,720 of JAYVVP010000269.1, forward strand.
TTTAAAGCTTTCGGCAGCGCCTTTTTCTTTAGCCTGTGGCTCTGTCAAGCCAACAAAACTTACTTCAGGATGAGTAAACGCCGCCGCAGGGATACTTTGATAATCGATCGTTGCTGTGCGATCGCAGATGTTCTCAACCGCCACAATCCCTTGCGCTGAAGCTGCGTGAGCCAACATCATCTTGCCTGTCGCGTCGCCAATCGCCCATAAATGTGGAACTGAAGTTGCCATTGTGTCATCAACATCAATAAATCCGCGTTGATTGGGAGCAATACCAACGCTTTCTAAACCAAGATCTTTAGTAAGGGGAATCCGACCCGTTGCCACTAGACAAGCATCAACCTCTAAAACTTCAATTACTTTCTTCGTTTTAGCATCGGTTAACTCAATTTTCACAGGTGAGCCAGGAGTAATCTTTGTCGCAAATACGCTAGTTCTGGTTTCAATATCGCGAGGTTTGAGCAAGACTCGCTCCGCAATCTTCGCAATGTCAGGATCAAATCCTGGCATCAGTACATCCAGAGCTTCGATCATCGTTACTTCTGAGCCAAGCGCTGTATAGACATCCGCAAATTCGAGACCGATATAGCCGCTACCGATGATCGCCACCCATTGCGGCAGAGTTTCTAGACGAACAGCCTGATCGCTGGTAAATACTGTCTTGCCGTCGAGTTGAACGCCACGCGGGACAAATGGCTCGGAACCTGTGGCGATAATTACATCTTTAGCCCTATAAATCTTGCCATCAACACTTACAGCTTGGCTACCTGCCACTTTGCCACGCCCTTGCAAGATATCTACACCTAATTTTTTAAGGCTATTAGTTAAGTCACCGCGCAATTTTAGGACTAAGTTGTCAGCATGACTTGCGATCGCCCCGCGATCAAAATTCACATCACCAACTTCAATCCCAAGCGCCTTGAGATGAGACTTTGCCCGCATTTCGCGTACCCGTCCCGAAGCTGCTAACAATGCTTTAGAAGGGATACAGCCACGATTGATACAAGTTCCACCCATCACACCATCTTCAACGATCGCTGTTTTCAATCCACAAGCAACAGCATGAAGCGCAGCACCATGTCCACCAACGCCAGCGCCAATAATGATCAAATCGTAATCAAATTTGTCCGACACCTAATCTTTCTCCAGTAGAATCAATCTACTATTTTTGCATCGTTTGGGTCCCCTGTTAGCTAGATCGCGGTCGAGGCGGCAAACGGGTGTTTATCATGCTCGAAGATTATCTGAAAAGTCAAAGTATGCGATCGCTATCTCTGGTAGTGGACTTTTGGAACGACAAGGCTGAAGCACTTTATACCAAAATAGGTTTTCGTAGAGAACAACGTCACTTGATGGTGAAGCATATTAATTAAATCTCCATTAAATTTTCATAATTTTTAAAATTTTGCCAAAGTAAGGTTCTAAAAAATTATGAGGGTTTAGTGTGAGCAGAAAGCGCTATACGTTAATATTTTGATGTAAATATCAGAGAGTTCGAGTATGCAGTTAAAAAGTGTTGTTCAGCCCTTTGGTGAAGTCAATGTTTATCCCCAAAACAATGGAGACATTGACATAGTTGCAACTATTCTGATGGTTCCAGATATTGAAGGCGCAAGAGTTGGCTTAGCATTGGATGGCTCGGCATCCATGAAAAAAATGTATGGCATTAGTGGTGTCGTCAGCAGCTTTTTTGCTAGTGCGGCGGTTACTCATAACGTAGTCGAACCAGTAACGCGAGTGATGGTAAAGTATTTAGCCAATTTTGCGGCAACAGGCAAAGTTGACTTGATTAATTGGGCTTGCGGCGCAGCAGGCGAACTCATCGAAGATATGGGTAGTTTTGGTGGCGAAGAGATCGAGCAAATTGAGATCAAAGGTCCAAAAATTCCTTGGGGAACAGGTACTAAATTACTACCGCCTTTGCAATATTTTATTAACAAATATAAAGATGCACCTGCGATCGGGGTCAAGCAACCTGCGGCGATATGTTTGATAATTACCGATGGCATTATTGAAGATCTCGAAGATGTGAAAGAGTTTTGCTTTAAATATGCTCTAGAGATTGCCGATAACATCAAACCATTTATCAAACTTCTGCTAATCGGTGTTGGCAAAGAGATTGATGAGAAGCAACTCGAAGAACTCGACAATATGTTTGAAGGCAGCTTTGTCAAAGATTCAGCAGGTCGCGAAATTGACCTTTGGGATTATCAAGTTGCTGATGATATTCAGATTTTGGAACAGATTTTTAAAGAATTTGTGTCTGCGGAAACAATTGTCACCCATTATGGTCGAATTCTCAATCAAACAGGAATGGTTTGTGAAGAGTATAGCTTAGGTGTACCCGCTCTGATGCGTTTCAAGTTGCCTCCAAGTTCGACAGCTTTTACGCTAGAGTTCTCTGGTGGTAACGTGACCCAAGATATCAGTGAAGCTATATCTAAAGATTCAGAGATTCCACTTCTTGCCCAATCAGAGCAGTGGAAAGATGTTGTAGAGTTTGAGTAAAATCATCCTCACTTTCCAGTTCTTTTTACCTTAGAGAAGCAAGAATTATGCATTTTATTGTCCCTCTCTTTTATCAAAGAGAGGGACTAGGGTTGAGAGTATTTTAATATAAAAAGCACGAGAAACAGAATGTCATGCCGCATGAGAATGATTCCGAGACTAATGAATATGAACATGAGGTAAATGAAACAAATGGCTTTCAAATGCCAGCTAATCTGGTTGTGGCAGAATTTGGGGAAGTGAATGTACGGCGGAATACGTCTGAATTAAAAGCGGCTAAATGTCATGTGGAATTCACGATCGCGATGGAGCCACAGGGTCGATTTGCTGAAGGTTGGCGAACTGGGCTAGCTTTAGATGCTAGTGCCTCAATGAAACGAGCTTATGGACGCAAAATTGAGGCGCGAGTTGATCCCGAACTGTTGACTACCTATATCAAACAAGGTCGGTTACGGGCTTATGTGGAGGATGGAGAACCAACTCGAAAGATTCAACGCGAGGCGTTTGCAGAACTTCAGGATAGAGGTTATGAGATTAATTATACTAAAAACATTTTGCAACCTTTAGTGCAAAATTTTACAGCCTATTTGTCAGAGAGTTTGGATGGAACGGGTAAAACTTCGCTGATTTATTGGGGCTGTGGCAAAGGGGATGAAATTCAGGTTTTGGGTGAGTTTGATGCTGCTAGTTGTCAGGAGTTAGAGATTTCAGGACCTGCTACTTTTCAACTTGGCAAAACTACAAAGCTCTTACCTGCGATCGTCTATTTTACAAATCAAGGTTCTGCGAAGCAATATAGTCAAGCGCAGCATGGCATTTATATCTTTTTGACCGATGGTAGAATTGATGATTTAGAGCAGGTCAAAAACTATACAAAAGAACTAGCCTTAGAAATTGCGGTTGGCAAAAGAAATTATTTGAAATTGATTTTGATTGGAATTGGGAATGATGTTGATCGTTATCAGTTACAGGAGCTAGATGATTTTGATACGGGCTTAGATATTGATATTTGGGATTATAAAATTGCTAGTGAAATGACTAATCTCACGCAAATTTTTGCGGAAGTGGTAAATGAAAATCAAATTATTGCTGAGACTGGCTCAATTTATGACGATGCAGGAAATTGTGTCAAAACTTATTCTAAAGGGTTGCCTGCTAAAGTCGATTTTGTAATGCGTGATGATTCGCAATGGTTTGAGCTAGGGGTTAATAACCAACGCATTCGTCAATCTATTAGGTTAGGAACTGCCGCCACAATCGCCCCTTTAATTAAGAAGACGCTATTCGATTTTGAAATTAAAGCGCAGGAAAGTACAAATGCTCCAGCATTAATAGATCGAGAAATCGAGAGTGAACAGACACCAATATTAAGTTTTTGGGGAAAAAGATTAGCAGCTTTAGTTATTGGCGCAGCATTTATGGGTACAGCGATCGCTTTTGCGATTTTAATCAAGCGATCCGACGAGACTAAATTTCAAAATCAGTCTTTGCCAAACGTGATCAAAGAATCGATGATTGATCCACCATCAACTTCTATTAATAAATCCCAAACTAATTTATCAACTAATAGATCAGCTAAATCAACTAAAGTTATTCCTAATAACAGTTCTGGCGGTTTAAATAATGCGACCCAACCTAAAAATAGCGATCGCCTAAAAACAGAGCTTAGCGATCGCAACATTGGTAATTCGATTTTGCCAATCACTAATCTTGAAGTAGAAGCGATTATCTTCTTTCCCTCTGATGAATCTCAACTTACACCTAGCGAAGAAATCAAAATAGATAATTTCTGGGCAAAAGTTCAAAAACGACGGGGAATTATTCAAGTTAGTGGTCATGCAGACAATACAGGAACCTATGCCTATAATCTTGACCTTTCGCAAGCAAGAGCAAATGAGGTGGTTCGGCTATTACGCGATCGCGGCTTAGATAACAATTACCAAGTAACCTTTGAAGCTTTGTCTTGGATAAAACCCTTGCGTAACAACAGTACTGCAAACGATTACGCTTTCAATCGTCGTGTGGTTATTCAATTTAAAGAGCAAAAATCAAAATGATCCGTATGGGGTTAATTAAAATTTGTATAAGCAAATAACCCTTTCAATCTATAGTTTCTGGCTTTTTATTGCTATCAGTTTTGTAAACAGAATTAGTGCTTTGTAGGGCTTTGTCAAATAGATCTTATTAAATGTTTGTATAGTCGTTTACAATGGTAGTGGTTAGATTTTTACCTTTTAAGGTATGCTCTAACCTTAAAAATTATGTAACCCTGAGGACATAAGCGAATGCTACATCGCAAAATATATCAACTTTGTGAAGCCAAGAGCGATGTTTGGATTTTCCTGAGGGATCAGGGACGCTGGCTAGAAAGAGCCAGAATACTAGATATTGAAGGTGACGTGGTAACAATTCGTTACGAAACTGACGATGAAGATGAAGTTTGCTCTTGGGAGGAAATGGTCAGATTAGAGAGTATTGGCGCTGTTACTCAAAAATTATCATCTGTTACTAGAACAGGGATGTCATCAAGCGATCTGTTGGTGTCTGATGATTGTCCTGAAGCTGAACAAATCCGCCCCCGCCTCGATCCTGAGAAATAAAATCTATAAAGCAAAATAAAGAGTGGACGCTTTGCGTCCACTCTTTATTTTGTTTAGCCAAAGTATTGAGACGAGAATAGAACGATGCAACCTGCTGACCTGACCACACTAGTGGCTTTAACTCATGAGCTAGATAGAGCTTGTGTGCCTGCGAGATTAGAGCAGGTGCATCAGAGCGATCGCCACACTTTACATTTACAGTTACGAACTTTAGAAAAAAAACAATGGCTATTGCTGTCTTGGCATCCCCAAGCTGCGCGATTGCATTTGTGTGAGCCTCCTCCTAAACAGCCTGACACTTTTACCTTTAGTCAACAAATTTTGCATCAGGTTGCAGGATTTGCCCTTGTTGCCGTGCAACTCACCAGTCCTTGGGAGCGGGTAATTGATCTGCAATTTGCTAAGCGTCCTGATGATGCGGTGCAGTGGCATCTGTATTTAGAGGTAATGGGCAAATATAGCAACGCGATTTTGGTCAATGCTAATGGTGAAATTGTCACGGCGGCTCATCAAGTCAGTTTCAAACAGTCGCGAGTTCGTCCGATTCAAACAGGCGATCGCTACGAATTACCACCCGCTTTACTTGAAGCAATTCCCAGCCTCACCGAATCCTTTGACTCGTGGCGCGATCGCCTGATCTTGATTCCTAAAGAAATTAAACGCAATTTACTCAGCAACTATCGCGGTGTCAGTTCATCGCTAGTGCGATCGCTCTTGGCGATCGCTGAACTAAATGGCGACAAAAATGTCACTGAATTGACCGAAAAAGAATGGGACTCATTATTTCTCGCTTGGCAAATCTGGCTAAATTGTATTGAGAAGAAAGAATTTTATCCGCATTTAGAAGGCAAAGGTTATGCTCTCACCCCTAGCCCTTCCTTCAGAGAAGATGAAAGCAAATCTTCGCTATTAATTACTAATGACTTCTGCGATCGCTATTATTCTCAGCAAACAGGACAGATTGCTTTTCAGCAATTGCACCAACAAATTAGCCAAGCAATTCACAATCAGTTAACTAAGTTAACTATTAAAGAGAATGAATTTCTGGGACGTTTAAAACTCTCTGCTCAAGCGGATGATTTTAAAAATAAAGCTGATTTGCTAATGGCTCATTTACATCTCTGGCAAATCGGCATGAAAGCGATCGCGCTCACCGATTTTCATTCAGGCGAATCGGTTGCTATTCCCCTTGATCCAACTATGAATGCTGCCCAAAATGCTCAATCTTTTTATAAAAAACATCAAAAACAAAGACGAGCCGCCCTTGCGATCGCTCCCCTTTTAGAAGCTGTTCAACAAGAAATCGCCTATCTCGAACAAGTTTCCACAGCCGTTAGCCTATTAGAACAGACCGAACTCTCTGATTTGCAAGAAATTCGAGCGGAACTTACCCAACAAGGCTATCTCAAAGTTACTGCTGAATATGCTCCACGCGCTAAAAATATTAGTAAGAGTGGTAATAAAAATAATTCTAAGTCGAAAGGTAAACAGGAGGAAATTCCTAATTGCCACCGATTCACTACTCCAAATGGGTTTGAGGTTTGGGTCGGCAGGAATAACTACCAAAATGATTTGATTTCCTTCCGAATCGCAGGAGAGTATGATCTATGGCTCCATGCTCAAGAGATTTCTGGTAGTCATGTGCTTTTGCGTTTACCTGCTGGGGCGATCGCAGACGATCAAGATTTACAAATTGCTGCTAATTATGCGGCTTATTACAGTCGGGCAAGACAGAGCGATCAAGTACCTGTGGTTTGTACCATACCAAAATATGTATTCAAGCCCAAAGGTGCAAAACCAGGAATGGTCGTTTACACTCACGAAAAGATAATTTGGGGACAGCCCACAGATTTAAGAGCAGGATAAACAAATCTAACTTCTGGCACAGCAGAACGCAAAACTTTTTAAGCATTTTTAACTGCTTTTATCCAAATGAAATAATTAAATAAGAATCTTGAAATTTTGCTCCTGTTGCTTGTTTGCCAGCTAGTTCAGTTGGTAAGAAGATATTGCGGCGCTGGTCACCTGCTTCGATGGTGACTTCTGGACCTAGTTGAATTAGTTTGACTTGCTTCTTACTAAATGTCGGTAAAAACAGTTTGACCTGCTTAGTAACTATGTAAATCTCAATCGGTTTTGGTGCAAGGTTAGCATTGAGGCGATCAGGAATAGCTAACTCAGTAACCTGATCAGGCACTTGACATATGGAAAGAGGTGCAAAATCTGATTCAAAATTTGACTTAGGATCTAAAGTGACAGTCATATCGCGCGCAAACACACCACCAATCGTTAACCCAACTTGTTGAGCACTGCCCCATAGATATTTAGCAGTAGCGATCGCGTAAGGATCACTGGTAGTCACAAGATACGCCGCCACCCGATTAGGATCATTAACTGCCTTTTGACCGCGTATTAATACTGAAGACATTTCGCCCGCTTGCTGAGAAATATCATCAGTGCCAGAAACTTGGAGAATACTTCTTAAAATTGGCTCCACAAAGGGCGAAATTGCCTGCCCGATCGCAGAACCAGTCAATACTTGTTTAAAACGACGTAGATACCAGCCAAGGATCTCAGGCATTCCTAACATCCGTAAAGTGTCAATATCGCCATCGCCATCGTAAATAATCACGTCATACTTTGCTTCGGCATCGCGTTCACGCAAAAAGCTCAATCCCAGTGCTGAGTCCATGCCTGGCAGGATTCCTAGCTCTTGACCGTATACCTCTTTAAAAAAAGGAGTACGCAGGAATTGAGTCTCCAGCCCTTTCATCCTGTCCCAATATCTTTCTAATAAAACGGTTGACTGTAAATGTACAGCCGCAAAATTTTGAGCCACTAATTGCGGATCGCTATGCAGATCAGCACTAAGCCTTTTGCTCAGACTGTCACCTGCTTGCTGTCCTACCAATAGAACTTGTTTGTTTTGGTTGGCAAATGCACGAGCAACTGCGATCGCGGTTGTCGTTTTACCAACACCACCCTTACCGAGAAATGTCAGGATTAGACTCATTGGTTTTTCTGATTATGCTTTTGTACCAGCTTTTTTAGATGAGGGCTGGGAGTGAAATGGGGAACAACAACTTCAGGAATTACAATCGGTTGATGTGTACGAGGATGCCTTCCTAAGCGAGCACGACGATGACATATCCCAAACTTGCCAAAATCACTCAAAATTATCGATTGATGATTGGCTAGAGCTTGAGTAACGCAGGTTACCATCGCTTCTAAGCTTGCGGCAGCCATGTTATAGCTTAATCCATCTACCTCTGCCATCATGCCCCGAATGATATCTTGACGGTTAATATCTGCCATAAGGCGTAATTGATAAGTGATTGATTATGATGTCGCACAACGCGCGACATCATAACTGTTTTAGGCTACGGATTCTAGCTCATCAGCAAAGAACCAAGTCTTGGTAGTGTCAGGGAATTTGACGATATAGCCCCATTTGCCACCATCGAGAATTTTTTGTTCTTTAATTACTCCAACTTCACCAATTCTTTTAGCGATCGCCTTGATACCGCCATCTTTTACACTACGAACCCGAACTCTTTGACCAACTTGCATAATATTTGCTTCTCGTACCGACTCGATTAACCATTTGCGTTTGCTTTAAAAAGTTTACATTAGATATTAGCCCGATTAATTTTTTGATAGATAGCTGAGTTTATTCATTAAAAAATTAATATAAGTACTAACTTGCGAGGAATATCAAGATGTCAGTGACGATCGCTCAACTCCAAAAATGGAAGCAGCAAAAAAAAACAATCGCCGCACTTACAGCTACTGACTACGCGATCGCTAAATTGTTGGACAAGGCAGGCGTAGACCTAATTTTGGTGGGCGATTCGTTAGCCATGGTATCGCTTGGTTACAAAAACACACTTCCAGTCACCCTTGACGACATGATTCATCATGCTCAAGCTGTCGGACGAGGCGTTGAAAATGCTTTATTAATTGTCGATTTGCCATTTCTCAGCTACCAAGTCAGCACTGAACAGGCTATGCAATCCGCAGGACGCATTTTTAAAGAAACTGATGCGAAGGGTGTCAAACTCGAAGGTGGTTATCCTGATATGGTCGAGACAATTCGTAAGCTCGTTCAAGCAGGTATGCCTGTAATGGGTCATGTAGGGTTAACACCGCAATCAGTACATCGGCTGGGATATCGTGTCCAAGGTGTAACCCCAGAATCTGCCGAAGAAATTTTGGATCAGGCGAAAGCTTTAGTGGAAGCGGGTATTTTTGCCCTGTTATTAGAAAATATTCCTGCGGAATTAGCTGCCAAAATCACCAATTTAATTCCTATTCCAACGATTGGTATTGGTGCAGGAAAAGAATGTAATGGACAAATTTTAGTTACTCATGATGTCTTGGGTTTATCTGATTGGCAGCCTCCTTTTGCGCGTAAGTATGCCGATTTACAAAGCACAATCACTAATGCAGTCAAAGACTATTGCCAAGATGTCCGTCAAAAATCTGACTAAGGTATAAACGGAATAAACTGTCTTAGAAATTTACGCAACTTTAATGACCCAATAACTTCTCGCACTTTTGGGGACACAAAATCTTCGGGAGGAATACTATCAAGCGATCGCAGTTTTTCCATAAGTTCGGTATATTCGGCAGCAGTTAGTTGCGTGCCATCAATTGGCGATCGCGCATCGGTGTAGATTTCTGCACGCAGAACTTCTTCAGGCAGATCATCCTGAATGTAGAATGTTGTTGATTGGGTTTCCGCAAATAGTGCACTAGGGATTAGCGGCAAACTCATACAAGTGATGATCGCAAAATTAGCGATCGCAAAACTCCGATTTTTGAATTTAACGCCCCAACCTATTTGGCACATCGTCACAACCTCCAGGGATAGTCTTGCGAGATTTTTTACCACACCAAGCACATAAATATTGGCGAGTTTCTTCAGAGATGTCGATCGCTTTGCTAAAGTCAGCATCTTCCACTACAGCGCCAGTATACTCACCAGTCTCAAAATTGGGCAAATGATTGCGATCGCGGGGTGATGCGGTTTCAAGGTTGCCATAAAATATTTTGACCCGACTGAGATCAGTACCGCGCAAATTTGCCTTAACTAAAACTGCTCCGCTAAAGTTTGCACCTGTGAGATCGCAATTACTGAAGTTTGTTTTAATCAAGTTCGCGCCAGTCAAATCAGAATTTCGCAAATCTGTATTGTTAACAGCCCGACTTGCCAACATCATTCCCAAATTAACTACCCGCACTCCATTCGCAAGATCGACCACATAGCCGCCAGTTCCATCCAGAATTGGACGACCTAGCAATCCATCGCGTTTGAGTGGAGTCAATAAATTTGCACTAGACAAAAAACGCACGATTTTGGCGCGTCCATCAGCATCAGAACCACCCAGCAATGCGGCTGTCCTCGCTTGAGCGATCGCCCGTTCTAAAGGCCAGTCTTCCAATTGTCCTTGCGGATCGAGAACTAGATCAGAAATTCCTTGAAAATAAGAATCAATCGTTTGTTGTTGAGTAATGACATTTTGCTGTCCTGTCAAAGTCTCTGAGATTTGATTTTGCCGCCAAGCTACCCAAACTGCCAAAATCGCGATTAAAATTTGTCCCACAGCCCCCAAAGCTTCCCATTTCAGGCTGTCAAACCAGCGCCCAAAAACCGAATCCAATCCTGTAACATGAGCGGCGATAAAAACTGCAACCCCAGTTATAACGCTAGCTATAGTAATATCCCATCGCTGTCCCAAAGGGGAATTGGCGATCGTACTCAGCAATGGCGGCGTCAGAATGGGCAGAATGATTGCTGATATTACCCCAAGACTGATATAAACCAGTTCGTCACGATCTAGGTACATCGCCGTGATCGCGATGACTGTGACAACGACTGCCAAGATCAAAAAAAATACTTTAAGTCGAGAAATCGGTGGAGCCAATCTGGTTAGTCGGTTGGATTTGCTGAGAGTCGCGATCAAGGCTATATTTGCCTCAATAATCTTACAATAAAACCCCAAAAGAAGAGAAATCGCCCCGTACTCTCGCTTATTTTTTCTTGATTTATCTTTTTACGCGATCGCAACCAAAGATCATGATCCGCTAATCGAAGGAGCAGAAGCCAAATTGTGAGAGTATTCACGAATTAAATTAACATCTGAAGCTTGCCACACTCTTATATCTTGGCAATGATGAGCAACCAGTAAACCCCATAACTTCCCGTGAGTTAAAACTGGCGCAACTAAATTTGAACGTACTTGCATACTTCTCAAAAATTCTTGATGACAATCTGTGATCGTCGAGTTTTCTACATCATCAATAGCATTTATACGCCCAGCTAAATAAAGTTCCGCATATTCAAACTTGAAGCAGTCCTCAGGACCAGTTGAGCCAATAATTGAATATTTGCGATCGCTTAGCGCCTCAAAAGTTACTTGTCCTTTCCACTTCGTATAGAAATAATACAAAACCACGCGATCAACATTTAGTAAATTTTTTAGTTCAGTAAGCGCTTCATTAACTAATGAGTCTTGTTGTAATTTATTAGTAATCCGAGCTGAAACATCACTCAAACTGCGATTGGAAGAATTCATCATTGCCATAAAAAGCATTAAGTCTGTAAAAAACGTTATGAAAAATTAATCAACGGCTAATTTCAACTATAGCAACCGTGAAGGTGTTTGAGATCCAAAGCTCAGAAAATAGAGGGTAATTGTTACATGATCTTTTTCCTCAAGGAATGGTTATCTCAAATCTAAAGATTAGAGAAGATGTTTTGCTTGCTATCTAATCATTTGAGATGATTGATTTACTAACAAATGAGCTAAGAAACGAGTCCCAAATTGCTCAAAGAATATCAAACAACAGGAATTAATCTCAAAGGGATGCCATTAGGTGAAAACGATCGCCTATTGACTATTCTTACTAAAGAGTATGGCTTGATCAGAGCTGTAGCGGTAGGAGCGCGAAAACATCGTTCGGCAATGGCAGGGCGATCAGGGCTATTTGTGGTGAATGATCTGCAAATCTCGGTGGGACGCAACATGGATCGGATTAAAAATGCCGAAATGTTGCAATCTTTTGTCGGTTTGGGAAAAACTCTGGCTAAGCTCACGGCTGCTCAATATTTATCAGAACTTGCGCTTATGCAAGCATTATCGGCTCAACCTCAAGAAGAGCTATTTCTGGTTTTAGTGGAACACCTCAATCGGATTCAAGCTACGGAAAATAAAAATGTGTTAGCGCATTTGACGCATGGGACATATCATTTGCTAGCGATCGCAGGATTTGCACCGCAAGTGCATAACTGTTGTATTACGCAAAGCCCAGTGATCGCCAATCTTGAAAATCAAAAATGGAAAGCAGGATTTAGTATGGTCGGCGGTGGGGTAATCGACCTCGAATATGACGGTAATCCGAATAATGATCGTCCTGAAGTGATCGGTAGTGAAGCGATGCACAACCGCATCAGCCACTACCTCACAGCATCTGAACTTCTGGCTATACAAGAACTCGCGCAAACTAATTTAGCCGATAATATTTTAGAGACACCCTTAAAAGATTGGCTTGCCGTCGAGAGATTGTTACGAGCCTATGCACAGTATCATTTTGATAGACCAATCCAGTCATCGGCTTTGATTGACAACTGTTTTTTTAATATATGACCCATTTATTCGATCCACCAATACCAAATCCGCCCGAAAATCGCGATCCTCATCATTCCGAAACCAATACTGTTGCTGAGCTTGTAAGTAACGGCGCTG
>JAYVVP010000270.1:0-24575 GCA_043786935.1 Pseudanabaena sp.
ACCCAGAACAGTTGCAGCAAGCAGCTACTCAGGGGTACAAGTCTATACTCAACTTGCGATCGCCTGAAGAGGAAGGTTTTGTGAAGGATGAGCAAAAACAGCAGAAGCCGCAAAATTGCAATATGTCAATATTCCAGTCAAGCCAGATGGAATGACGGAAGAGTTGACGGATAAAGTTTTAGAACAAATTGATCGCCTACCTAAACCCCTCTTAATTCATTGCGCGAGTTCTATGCGCGCAGGTGCAATGGCATTTATGAACGTGGCAACGAGACAAGGTATGACATCAGAGCAAGTGTTTGAGAAAGCAGCCGAAGCTGGCTTTGACTGTAATGCTCAACCACAAATGAAGCAATTTTTGGAGAGTTATATTTCTAAACATTCAAAAACAGCTTGAATGTTTTAAGAGGTAAAGCAAAGTCAAGGTTGTACATGAATAGCTTTTATAGCAACCAGAAATGATTCATAGATTTTAAAATTATAAGGTAAGAAAAATAGCTGGTTTTGTTTTGCCATTTTTATCAAATTCCTTGATTTAAAAAGTTTAAAATATCACCTGATGCTTGTCTAAGTTGCTTTTTGCTTTGTACAGCCATTATCTATATCTATGGAAAAAACATGGAACCAATTCGCATTTTCTACTTTTCTGATATTCTCTGTATCTGGGCTTACATAGCTCAGATTCGTTTAGAAGAATTGAAAAACACTTTTCAAGACAGTATTTCCATTGATTATCACTTTGTATCAGTTTTTGGTAATGCTCAGGAAAAGCTAGAGAATCAATGGCGCGATCGCGGTGGATTACAAGGCTATAGTGATCATGTTAAAGAAATTGCCCAAAAGTTCGATCACATCACCATCCATCCTGATATTTGGGGAAAAGTAATTCCAGCTTCATCAATGTCTGCTCACTTATTTTTGCGTGCTGTCCAATTACTTGAAGTAAAGGGTTTAGTGTCAAAATCTGAGCGCGTTATGGAAAAGACAACTTGGGCTTTTAGAGAAGCATTTTTTACAAGACTTGCAAATATAGGTGAACGTCAAGTTCAATTTGATATTGCAATGGAGTTAGGTCTGCCAGTTGATGCGATCGCCAACTTAATTAACAATGGCGAAGCCTATGCTCAAATATCCAAAGATACTGAATTGCTCAAAGAGCATAATGTTACAGTCAGTCCTACTTTGATTTTTAATGAAGGACGACAACGACTTAGCGGAAACATTGGTTACCGACTGATAGAAGCCAATATTCAGGAATTATTGCACAATCCAGTTGGAGAGCAGTCTTGGTGTTAGGTTAAGAAGTCATAGCAGTAATGTTTCTCAATCCACCAAAAATGCCATAGGCGACTTCAAAGTAGCTATGCCCTATAATATTGGGGGCAAGAAAGTAAATGGACATTTTAGCTTTAAACGCTAATTTCTTAGGTTACATCTCCTAAGCTTGAAAGAGCTTCACTCTTAATAAAATCCAATGACACATTCCCACGATCATCCAAGAAACTTCAGTCGGGCTTTTGCCGTTAGTATTGCCCTTAATACTGGATTTGTCATAGTTGAAGTAAGCTATGGGATTCTCGCTAATTCTTTAGCGTTGATTGCCGATGCTGGTCATAATTTAAGTGATGTTCTTGGTCTACTGTTGGCTTGGGGTGCAAGTCTGCTTGTGCATCGCTTACCGACACCACGCCGTACTTTTGGATTAAAAAAGTCATCAATTTTGGCAGCATTTTTGAATGCTTCCTTTCTATTGATAGTATCTGGCGGCGTGGCATGGGAAGCAATTCAGCGCTTACGTGAGCCTTCTACTGTGGCAGGAGGAACCGTAATTGTTGTAGCCCTGATTGGAACTGTGATTAATACAATTAGTGCAGCAATGTTCTTCGTTGGACGCAAAGGCGATCTAAATATCCGTGGAGCATTTCTTCATCTTGCTGCTGATGCACTTGTATCAATAGGAGTTGTTTTGTCTGGAATTGTAATCATATTCACTGGCTGGCAATGGATCGATCCTGTGATGAGCTTAGTTGTAATTGCGGTGATTGCATCTGGCACATGGCAGTTATTTCAAGAATCTTGCAACTTAATTCTGGATGCTGTCCCAGCAGCGATCAATCCCCTTTCCGTTTCTAGCTATCTGGAGCAACTTCAGGGAGTGACTAGGGTTCATCATTTGCACATTTGGGCGATGAGTACTACTGAAATCTGTCTCACAGTTAATCTGGTTATGCCTGAAGGACATCCAGGAGATAGATTTCTAGAAGAAGTTCGTCATGAATTACACGATCACTTTGATATCGTACATCCCACCATTCAAATCGAACTAGGTGACTCGGCGCATCTTCGCTATCCCGTCTGTGATCATGTTGTGTAATTAAAACCTACTTTCTTTATGAATCGCTTCACCTTATTTCAAAGTTTAAGAAATCCAGTTTTTACTAGACTTTATCTTGCTCAAACCATCAGCTTATTTGGTGATGCTCTAACTTGGTTAGGATTAGCTTTACTAGCTTTTGAACTAGCAGGGAAAGATAGTGCTGTAGTCCTTTCTGTGGCTTTGACCTTGCGGGTAACAGCTTTTGTGATTCTCTCTCCAATCGCAGGGGCGATCGCTGATCGCTTAGATCGCAAACTAATTCTCGTCATAACTCATATTGCGCGAATGGGGATTGTGGGAGCCATGCCCTTTGTAAATGCAGTTTGGCAGATTTATGTTTTAGTCTTTGCGCTGAATGTATTCAATGCTTTCTTTACACCTACTTATCAAGCCACGATTCCCTTAGTCACTGGTAAAGGTGAATATGCTCAGGCGATCGCCCTTTCTGCTGCGACTTATCAATTATTAGGCGTTTTAGGTCCTGGAATTGCTGGTAGTGTATCAGCATGGATTGGGACAAGACAGGTGTTTTTTCTGGATGCAATTTCTTTCTTAATTGCCGCAGTTTTAATTTTTACACTTCCAAGTCAACTTAGAGTAGAACAGAACGAAAATATAGAAGAATCTCCAAAGGGAGCGATCGCTAAAATTATTGGTGATGTTAAAGAAGGAACAACGCGCTTATTTGCGAATGCTTTTATTCGCTATGCGCTCTTTCTCCAACTTGTAGCATCGATTGCAGGAGCGCAGATTTTAGTAAATACCATAGGCTACATAAAAGGAACTCTCAAACTGAGCAGTTTAGAATACGGCTGGGTAATGGCTGCTTTTGGCATTGGAGCAACTATAGCGGCGGTGACTGTAGGAGCAATCGGTAAGAAATGGGAACGTACAGTTATAGTTTTGTTTGGCGCAGTTTTGATTACTTCAGCAATTTTACCTGCGAATTATGTTGGTTTAGATCCACTAATGCTACTTTGGGCGATCGCAGGAATAGGACAAGTTTTAGTGAATCTACCTACACAGACTTTAATCGCCGATCAAATTCCCTCTAACTTTCAGGGACGAGTTTATGGCGCACATTTTGCTTGGAGTCATCTCTGGTGGGCAGTTTCCTATCCGATTGCAGGTTGGTTGGGAAGTCAAGGTAATGTATCTTTCTTTTACGGCAGTTTTGTAGGATTTGCTCTTCTCGCAGGAGTCCAGATATTGCTGTCTCCTAAAACCCATGAACATCAGCATGAATATCTCTGGCATGAACATGAGCATACTCACGATCAGCATCATCAACATGATCATCCTAAAGATGTATTACTGACCGAGCCACATACGCATACCCATGAGCATTTGCCAATAAACCATCGCCATGCTCACTACACTGACATTCATCACCTACATAGTCATTAGGAGTTTTAATCATGTCAATCGAATCAAAAGTTAGAAAGCTATTTAAGAGGTCAAGGGAGTAGCCATGACGATGCAAAAAGTTGTAGCTTTCCGAGACTTCTTATACCGCTAATATATTCCAACATTCGCGGGCAATTTCCCAATCTTCTTGAGTATGGATTACTAAAACTCGGATCGCTGAATCAGAGGAGGCAATATCACAATCGATCGCTTGTTGATTATTTTTGGCTAAATCAAGCTTTAGCCCCAAAAACTCAAAATTTGCACAAGCTGCTGCTCGTATTAAAGGATTATTTTCGCCAACACCTGCGGTGAATACTAAAACATTTAAGCCGCCTAAACTGGCTAACATAGAGCCGATGTGCGATCGCAAACTATGCACATACACATCAAAAGCTAATTGAGCCTGCTGATTTCCTTCAGCGATCGCTTTCACAATTGGGCGTAGGTCTGCTGAGATTCCTGAAATGCCCAATAGCCCTGATTCTCGATTTAGGATGTGATTAAGTTTTTCCACATCCATGTCAGGCTGTCGCAATAAATGGATTAAGATTCCTGCGTCAATCGAACCAGAGCGATTTCCCATCACTAAGCCTTCAAGTGGCGTAAATCCCATTGTCGTATCAATACTCACACCATTGCGAATTGCTGACAGCGAACATCCATTTCCTAAATGACAAATAATTAAGCGTAGATCTTCGACTTTACGATTGAGAATTTTAGCGGCGCGATCGCGACAATATTGATGACTAATGCCATGAAAACCATAGCGACGAATCTCTTGCTCCGTATATTTAGTCGGAATTGCATAGGTATAAGCAGCAGGCGATAAGTGGGCATGAAAAGCGGTATCAAACACGGCAACTTGAGGAATATTCTCAAATAGTTTCTCTGCTGCTTCTATACCTTCTAAATTGGCAGGATTATGGACTGGTGCAAATATTGCTAATTTAGCGATCGCCGCTTTTACTTCGGCATTGATGATTGTACTTTGGCGATATTCTTTGCCACCATGGACAACCCGATGCCCGATGATATCTACTTCGGAAGGACTTTGAAGAACTGGAGTTTCCCCACTCCATAAGGTTTCGAGCATATGCGTGATAATTTCAGGACGAGAAGTTGCCGATATCTCTTCTTGCAAAACTTTCCCATGCTGGGGTTTGACCTCAATTTCCGCAAAACCTTCATGGTGTGTCCAGTCAATACTTGCTTCCCAAATTGGTTCAGGAGCCGTATCGGGTAATATTCCTTCTAAATCATATAGACAACTTTTTTGACTGCTCGATCCTGCATTGAGAACTAGTATCTTCATTGCTTTTGATTGCTCTTGTAAAAAACTATGTCAAGATTGGCGCGATCTTTTAGATCTTGACATAGTTTATTAATTGCTTGTAGCACTTCGCAAAATTGCCACAGTTTCCTTATGTTTGCCGTCCCAGGCCCACATGATCGCTGTCCAGCCATTGCGATCCTGAGCATTTAGTCGTGCACCTGCCGCAATCAGCGATCGCACAATTTCGCCATAGCCTTGCCCTGCGGCCCACATTAGTGGTGTCCAGCCGTATTTATTGCGCGTATTTGGATTTGCCCCAGACACCAGTAAAACTCTCACAATATCTGTATTTCCATTCATTGCTGCCCATAATAAGGGTGTCCAGCCATATTCATCGCGGACATTAACGTCAGTTGCTTGAGAAATTAGCGATCGCACCTCAGCAATTTTTCCATTTTGGGCAGCCCTTAATAATTGAGCATTAAGATTTGGCCTAGTTAATTCTTGTTTAATCTGTTTACTTGACTGAATGCTCTTTGGTTGAATAATCTTCGGTATTTCGCCCGCATAAGCATCGGTATAAGTACTGGTGCTTATGCACAGGACTAAACTACATATCAACACAAAACCTGAGCTTCTCAAAAAAGAATTCATAGCGCCTACAAAAATCTCTAGATCGATCAGAGTCTATGAATTTATTTAGCGATCGGCTAGCGCAATTCTGCGGAAGTTTGCCTATAAATGGCGACAGTGTATGATTTTTGTCTAAGTGCTAAAGTGCATAGTAATAGTCTTTTAATTAATTTTTTAATTTCAACCGTAAACGATGAATAACCCAGTGGATATAACCGAAAAGTTTGAGACAAAGCCCCCTAAATTACCACTGATCCAGATGTTTCGGATTGGTTTATTTCAGATGGGTTTAGGGATTATGTCTCTATTGATCGCAGGGCTGCTTAATCGCCTCATGATTAATGAATTAACTATTCCCGCCACTCTCGCCGCAGGGTTTATTGCCGTACCTCTGTTTGTCTCACCCGCAAGAGTATGGTTTGGGCAAACCTCCGATGCCAAAACTATATTTGGAACTCATCGCTCAGGCTATGTCTGGATCGGGGCGGTAATCTTTGCGGTGGTTTCCTTTTTGATTACGCAAGTAATGTGGCAATTGGGACGTAGCATCCATGAAATTGGTTGGAATGGAATCACTTACGGATGGGCGCTCTTGCTGGGAGCGATGTTTGCGTTGTATGGAATGTCTATTAGTTTGAGTTCCACACCTTTTGCAGCCATGTTAGTCGATATTTCTGATGAAGAGGAGCGCTCAAAATTAGTTGGCATCGTTTGGTCAATGTTGATGGTGGGAATTGTGATTGGCGCGATCGCTGTCTCTCGACTCTTACCCTGCACAAGTGCGCCGCCCAACGAGGTGTCAATTTATGCCAATAGCGATCGCCTCCTCCAATTACAAAAAGCAATTAATTCCGTCTTCACGATCATTCCTGCGGCGGTGGTTGGGCTGTCTTTTTTCGCCACCTATGGCATTGAGAAAAAATATTCACGTTATAAATTACGAGTTGCTCAAAACAATATTTTGAATGGAAATAATAGTGAGGAAAAACTATCTCTGGGACGAGCCTTGCAGGTCTTAACTGCTAGCAAGCAGACTGGTTTATTCTTCTCTTTTTTACTAATGATGACGATTGGTATTTTTATGCAAGATGCAATTATGGAACCATTTGGCGGCGCAGTATTTGAGATGAGCATTTGTGCAACTACCCAACTTAATGCTGCGTTTGGAACAGGGACATTAATTGGATTGAGTTCTTCTGGATTTTTAATCGTTCCTCGACTTGGCAAAGAATCTTCTACTAAATTAGGCTGTTACATGGTTGCCGCGAGTTGTGCTTTGCTACTGATTTCAGGCTTTATCCAAAAAACTTGGGCGTTGCAAACAGCTCTCGCTTTATTTGGATTCGCTTCAGGGATTACAACTTCAGGCGCATTGAGTCTCATGCTCGACCTCACGGCTGCGGAAGCCGCAGGAACTTTTATCGGTGCTTGGGGACTCTCTCAGGCGATCGCGAGAGGACTTGCGACCCTCTCAGGCGGGATCGTGCTTGATATTGGCAAAAAGATATTTAGCTCTTCTATCTACGCCTATAGTTTTGTATTCGTATGCGAAGCAGCAATAATGATTATTGCGGTAAGTCTACTAAGTCGCGTCAATGTGCAAGAATTCCGTACTGATGCAAAAAAGGCGATCGCTACCGTATTTGCCAACGAAATCGAATAGATAGAAAGGGCTTACGCCCTTTCTCTTTAAGCGCCAAATCCACCTAGAGAATTAAAATTGGCAGCACTTTGACTAACTCGCATGGCTGATTGTGAGAAGACTTGAAACGCTTTACGAATTTCACCATCGCTATTAGCGGGTGTGAGAATCCATTCATCTCTTATTCCCATCTCTTTAAAAACTTGGCGAAAATCCGTAGAGTTATCGTCAATTCCCATTGCCGCAATAATATGGTTTTCCATTCTTAGCAAATCATAGGCGATCGCGGCTACATCTCTAGCAATATGGCGCATAGAATGACAGTCGTCACCGTCAGTAATAATCAGCGTCACGGTACGAACGGGCACGCCATTATCAGAAAATTCTTGCGATTTTGCTAATACGGTTCCCAATAGCACCACGGATTGATCGTAAAG
Source organism: Pseudanabaena sp. (assembly GCA_043786935.1). GTDB lineage: Bacteria > Cyanobacteriota > Cyanobacteriia > Pseudanabaenales > Pseudanabaenaceae > Pseudanabaena. The sequence continues at coordinate 7,773 of JAYVVP010000270.1, forward strand.
TGGTGTGCCTTGATTTGGAGTGTAATTTTTGGAGTCCATGCGAACAGCTTGCGCGATCGGGCAGTATGGATAAAGTACATTCCCATTTAGATAGCGATTGTGAATCAGGATATTATCTTGTTGTTGCGAAGATGTTAGGGCATCGAGAACTGAGTTATGACCACCACGAACGGCCTGAGCGTTTCCTGCATACTGGATTGAGCCTGAGTCATCAGGCATAATTGTTACTAAAACAACTTCGCTAGACATTACATCATCAACATGGATGCCAAGCCCTGCTTGAATTTGTGCTCCAAGGTCGTAAACAGTCAGTGCTTGTAAAGACTCATTGGAAAGGGTTCCATCATCTAAAGCGGATTGAAAAAGATCGTTAATGTTAGTCATAGTAGTTGTTAATTGGTGATTGTTAATTGATGATTGTTAATTGGTGATTGGCTTTTAGCTGTTAGTCACTGGCTTTTAGCTTATTGACGATTAGAAAAATCCTTTCTTTTTTCCCTGTTTAAACTGCTTTTTCCTAAAATCCCATCGTCTTCGGATCAATCGCTTTGGGATCTTCTTGATAAAGTTCTTGCAAGCAAGTCAGGAAAGCTTTTGAATATGCACTAAGCCCCAAGAGTGTGAGACTGCGGAGAATGCGAGTGATTCTCAGATAATTGTGATTCATTGGATGTAGCCAAAATGGTTTTCGTGAGTTGAAGTTGTCTGCTTTACTAATCTGGACTCCTAATTCTTTAGAGGTTACGCATTGCAAACCGTAAAAATCTAGCATCAGTTTGAAGGAGCGCAATAAGCGCTTCCAAAGTTCTTTGTTAGACAAAAAAGCTTGAATCACTTCTTCATTGAGAAGAGGCTCAGTTGCGTTAAATCGGCTCGGTTCAGGAAGTGGAAATAACCATTGAATATAGTTATGGACATTCTCAAGGCGATCGCGCTGCCAAATCCAAATGTCTTCGAGTTTGCGACCTTCAGGATTTGTCGATTCACCACGATAAAAAGATAGTAGAGCGTTCATAGGTTGACCCGATAGTTTTGTAATTAGCTAAACAGCAACCGCTCAAGAAAATTTTTCTTGGGTTGAATAGATTCTAGGTAATCCCTGAGTAATCGTTCAATCAATTCTGAACTGGTTGTATTTTCTTTCGCAAGGATTGCCACTAGATATTTCTCTGTTTCATAGTCAAGATTGATACTCATCATAGGATTGACCTCCTAAAAGCTGAATTTTATTGGGATTTGTACTGCGCCTCGCACAGTAAAACTAGATTAAGCAAGGTTAAGATCTGCCCAAGTTTCCATGGCATCAGTTGATTTAATTAAATGCATTCCTGCGTTAGCAAATCTCTGAAACGCTGCATCGGCTTGATCAGTAAAGTCCACAACATTTGGAACAACAACAGGCGAAGTACAATCTTCTAGAAGATAGACTTTCTTCGCTAATTTGGGATCGTGAGCGAGAATTTCGCTGAGCAAGTCTTGGATTGTCCATGCTACGCAATGGCTCTTGGCTTGTCCTGCGACAATCACCGCATCAAATTCTAATAACCTTTGCAAAAAGCGTGTATTCTTCTGGGCAATAGGTCTACCATCAGCTCCATCCATTACTTCAGGACGTAACACCGAATAATTCTCAGTGAGAGGATTGCCACCTTTAATCTCGAAGTTCGTTTGATTATGACGGGCAATATTATGGAAAAACATTGCTTCCTCAACAGAAGAGACTAGCGCATGACCGATGCCGCCAAGCATAGAGTGATATGCCCAAATTGTCAGAGGGAACTTACCTTCATCGCTCAGCTTCTGGACATAATGCAAGGCGTGGCGCTGGATTGCCATGTAGTTACCCTTGGCGAGACTATAGGCGATCGCAGGATTTATTTTCCACTTGCCCTGTTGTACATCTTCCAAAGTGATTGATGTAGCATTGGGAATTGGATGTTCACCAGCATCATTCACCCAAAAAATGGGATGGAAGATTTGCATAGCGGTATGAGTGTCCATCGTGGGCGCAATTTCGCTAATGTGGTGCAAGTTACGATAGATAAATTCGCATAGACGCATATTGTCATCAATCGCACCAGTGCCAGATCGACCACCCACAAATAGTTCATATTCAGGAATACAAAAAGTATTCTGCACATCGATCGCCATCAAACAAATTTTCTTACGATCCTTAGCAGCAGGTGCAATCCCATGTTGTTTTGCCCATGCTTCTGCTTGGTTAGCCCGATCTTGATAGGGAACACGCCAGACTGAACCAATTTTTTGGCGATCAAAGAATGCAGGAATAGGAAGTTGAGTAACAATTTTAGTAGTCATGGTTAGAGTTCTCCTGTTTTTAAAATTAGGCAAGTACTAGGCAAGAACATTTACAAAAGGTTGATTGCGATAGCGGCGATATACTTGGAAATCTTTGTCAAACGTTGCGATCGCAGAAATATCCAGTCTTTCGGAAATAGCAACTAGAGATAAATCGGCAAAGTCAGCCTTGCGATCAGCATATTTTTTATTCAATTCGGCAATTCGCCGTAAATCATTTTTGGTCAGAGTTTCGTGAATATAAATTCCATCTACAACTTCATCCAAAAATTCATTTTGAACGCGATAGTCATAATCAAGTAGCCACATGGTCTCTGTAATACAGCTTGTTGTTGTGATCATTTCACTGGTACATTCAGCCAGAAATCTACACATGATGTCATGGTAAACATCTTGCTCACTGTAGTAGGCAACCAAAGTACAACTATCAATAAGAATAAAAGCATGATTCATAGTTGATCCTGAATCCTCTGATATTTTTCTTGCATTTTTTGAGCAATAATTGACTTTCTCACATCTCGATCCGACAGATCAGAGCGCTCTTGCAAAAAATGTCGAGGCTCACCACGTCGTCTTTCTGCTTCCTGCAATTTTTCCATAACCGTTTTAGGTTTACTGGGTTGTTGCAAGCGATCGCGAATCAATTGCTTGATTAGCTCTTCAGGCGGGATCTGTTGTTCTGATGAAAGCCTTTCAAGATCACGGCTAGTTTCTTCATCTAATTGAATTGTTCTCATTGTATTTCTCCTATGATTTGCAACAATTTTAGCGCTGTTTTACTTAAATGCTAGGGATAGAATACCCAGAATTTTGTCGATATTGCTGAGTTGATATTCAGTTAAATCGATTTCAACTAAACGATCGCAAAGGCGTAAAAATTTCCAATCGTTGCCAGTAGTAGCGGCTCCATAGATTATAGGAATATCATTTTGATGTTGTTGATTAAAGAGTTTTGCTGCCAACATTTCCGCAATACATTGTCCCAAGGCTCCGTTGATATTCTCCTTTTTCGCTTCAACTACAACTACAACAGGCGCTTTGAGCATTAGTTGGGAGGGAGAGCGGCTTAAAAGAAAGTCACAGACACCATTTAATCCGCGATCGCGATCAATGTTTAATTCCACACCTGAAAACAAACTAGCTCTATCTGAAAAATGTTTGCGAACTTCTACTAAAATGGGCGCAATAATTAATTCTGATCGCGCTTTTTCAGTATTCATGGCAAGTGCTAAAGGCGCGAATTCTTTTAACAATTCTTTGAGAAAGTCGCTAGATTTAGATATAGCTGTGTCATGCAGCAAATTAGCTCGTTCTGTAATCGTAAGATCAAAGGCAATTTGGACTGATTCTAAGGTAAATTCGCTATAGGACATGGCAGATCGTCTCAGTGATATTTTTGTTAGGACAATTGTAACTGCAAAATCTTCTGGGCATGAATTACATAAATTCCTTGGGAAGCAACTATTAAGGAACAGCCGCTATCGACATAAGCTTCGGTTTCTGGAAAACTTTTCGTAATCATAATCTGTCCATTTTGCACTTCAATCCTGACGAGGCAATCATCGGTGGGAACGAATAGCCAATTAGCGATCGCACAATGACCATTCAAATTTATCAACCACGGAATATCACCTTTTTGACCTGTAAGAGTCGATACTAATTCACCAGAGTCACGCAAAACGGAAACTTGATGGATGATTTTGCCTTGCTCTTGGGTGGCGGTGAAGAACCAGCAGAGGCGATCGCTAAAGACACAATTTGCCTCAATTAATTCGCCACGTATAGGCGGAATTTGGATGCGATCGCAGATACCAGATCGCTTAGCATCAAAGGTGAAGGCAACACTAAGACCACCAGCTCGATAGAATCCAAAACCGAACTTTTCACCAATCCAGAACTGAGTTTGTCCTTCCAGAATATCGCCAATATATTCATTGCCTAGCTTGCCATCACGTAATAGTTGACCTTGATCAATCCAGTAGCGCGAGAAGGAATTTGCTCTAATGAAAGCGGCGGCGATCGCTTGCGGCGGTTGTCCTTGCGTGAGTGCGATCGCATAGCTCTGTTTCGTAACGATTGTGGATTTACCAAAGAGGGTAAATTGAATATTAGCATCAAGTTCTCCTGACAATAAAACGGTGTTGTCTTCGCGTTTAAATTCATAGCGATCGTGATAGAGGTAATAGAGCGAGTTATTTTGCGAAGCTACTTTCAGAATCACACCTTCCGTTTGGAAAATATGGATGACTTTACAGGCTTTATTCCCAGACTCTTTTTCTAAGGGAAGAGGAAGTATTTGGATTAATGGCGTACAAATTGGACAAGTAGCTTTCAAATGTTCAATTGCACATTGCTGGCACTTTGTCCAACGCATCGATTCGAGCAAGGATTGAGGAAAAATACCACGCAAATCTTTTTCAAAACAATTGTGAAAATGTTGCAGCAAATCATCGGAAAGAATTTGATAGGGAATTGCGGGTTTTGGATAATGTACTTCAGGATGAAAAATGGTGATGCGCTGCAAGGGTCTAGCGCTATGCGGAATCATCGCGCTTTGTGATTTGGGCTTGTAAATACCGCCATAGGGATCGACATAGAGTAAGCTCTGCATCAACATCACCGTGAAAGCATACCAATCAGAATCAGGATTGTGAGAACTGGTTAGGATGGGTTGATTAGCATTGCGATCGCATAGCATCGGATCGACAAATCGCGCTGTGAAAACCTGACAAGGAAATTGATCAAACTGGAAAGAATCAGCATCAATTAGATGTACTTGATTTTGAGAGATCAGTAGATTGAGATCATTAAAATCGCCAATTGTGACATTTGCTTGATGAATTTTAGTAACTGAATCGTGTAAATCGCGAAATAAAGCGGTTATGACTTGTGGTGATATTCCATTAGTATGGCGATAAGTGCGATCGCTATATTTTAACAATGGAACTGTATTCTGCAAAAAAGGCATCGTATAGCCAAGTATATTTACCCCTTGCTTATCCATCGCCAGAGTTTCAGGCTTGACAACACGAGGTGGTAGATTTTGAGGAAAGACTCTTAACTTTTGTTGATGTAGAGCCAGCCGAGCCTTTGCTGTTTGTTGCTCTTTAGGAAGCATTTGATAATCAGGATGATCATCAGGTTTAAATAGCTTGAGAACCTTGCCATTGCCGATATTATAAATATCTGCTTCGCCACCTTTGCCGATCGCTGCTTTAGGATTAAGTTTAATCCGCTTTTGATTAAGATAGACTTCCATAAAATTGTTTGACAACTTCGCACATATTTGGATCTAGATAACTAAGTGCTTTTTCAGCGATCGCTTTCGGTACACCGCCATAAAAGGCTTCAGCAATACCGCCTGTGATGCAGGTGAGCGTATCACTATCACCCCCTAAGGAAATCGCATTGCGAATCGCATCTTCAAAATCATTTGATTCGAGAAAAGCAATGATTGCTTCGGGGACTGTTTCTTGACAGGATTCATTAAAAACATAAGTCGGGCGAATCTCATCTACAGTTCGATTTAAGTCATAGCCAAAAGATTCAGCGATCGCGGTTTTAATCTGTGATTTGCTTTGACCTTGACGAGCCATAAAGATTGCGACTGCGGTTGCTTGCGCTCCCTTAATTCCTTCAGGATGGTTATGGGTAACTTCAGCCGATCGCTTAGCTTCCATCATCACTGCGTCCAAATTATCATAAGCAAATCCAACCGAACTAACCCGCATAGCTGAGCCATTACCCCAGCTATTGTAAGGCTCCATACTCTCTGAGATTATCCATTGCTTAAATCGACCGCCATAGCCTCGACCTGTATATTTACGGGCATAATTTTTGATGTATTCGGCATAGTTACTATCATTCATCAAGCAATCTGCAACCGCTACGGTTAGCACCGTGTCATCAGTAAAAGTACATTTTTCGCCGAAGAGAAGGAATTCCTTCGAGCGATGATTATTAAATTCATAAATGGAACCGACGATATCGCCAACAATTGCGCCTAACATTATGATTACCTTTAAATTTAATTTTTTTTACTTAGACTTGATAGCGAGAACTTTCATCAAGTCTAAGCACGACTATAGTTGTGTCATCGGATAAAGCTCCTGATCGCTTAACTAACTCGCGCCTTTGCCAATCAGGTTTTGTTTCTTCCCGATTTAGCATCGCCAGCTTACGCCGTAAGGCATCAGGATTTTTGAAATAACGATCCTCTTGCCAAAATTGCCCGATCGTCTCAACTGCGATCAAATCATCAATTCCATCGGTTGCAATCAGGATTGATTCCACTTCAGAAGTGGGTAAGCGATCGCGAATCTCAAAACTGATAGCATCAGGACGATATAAGCCATAAGCGAGATAGGGCGGCGCATTGTCTGGGTAGGCAGGAATCTGATTAAGTTTTCCATTCACCGCGATCGCGCCGTCTCCCATTGAGAAAGTGACAGTTTCGTTAGGTGTTATCAACACACCCACTATTGTAAATAATAGATAATCATTTACAAATTCCATATCTCCGTTAGAGATTGTCACAAAATCTTTTAACTTCTGCAACAAGTTTGTTTGAACTGTATTCCAGAATTTGCGATCGCTAATTGCCAAATCATAATTGAGGAGATCAGCGATCGCATCAATCACCATTCGCGTACCGAGCTTTGCGCCAACTTCGCTATGCTTACCACTGCCGCAACCATCGCAGACGACTGCGATAATGTACTGCTCCTGTCTGACAACTCGAAAAGCATCTTGATTGTTTTTACCAGCAAGAACATGATTTCGCCCAATCATCGAACCACTCGCACATTCAAACCGATCAGATAGATCAGAAATTTGCAGCGATCGCGTATTGGGAAGTTGAACTTGTTCTTGCATGAAGTTATAGTGTATGAACTACACAAACTACTATAGTGTTATTTATACACTATGTCAACAGCTAAATTTAATTTGCATATCTTAGATACTTGTTTAAATACTTATGCCCCACGTTTACGAATATCCTCGACCTGCTCTAACCGTAGACTGCATAGTATTTGGACTCAATGCCCAGCAAGAACTCAAAGTCATGTTAATTCAGCGTGATATTTCACCATTTCAAGGAAAATGGGCGATCCCAGGTGGATTTGTTCGGCTTGATGAAACTCTTGAAGCAGCGGCACTACGCGAACTTCAAGAAGAAACAGGAATTCATGACGTTTTTTTAGAACAGCTTTATACCTTTGGAGACTTGGCTCGTGATCCCCGCGATCGCACAGTTACTGTCGCCTACTACGCCCTGATCAACCTTACTGAACAAGAGATTAAAGCAACCACTGATGCGCGTGAGGCAGCTTGGTTTGCGCTTTCAGAAATTCCTCAACTAGCCTTTGACCATGACCAGATCTTGCAAACAGCGATCGCTAGACTACGCAGTAAGATTCGCTATGAGCCGATCGGATTTGAGTTATTACCCACCCAATTTACCCTCTCCCAGCTCCAGAAACTCTATGAAACCGTCTTAGATCGATCTCTTGATAAACGTAACTTTCGTAAAAAGATTTTACTCATGGACTTACTGATCGATACAGGCGCAGTTGAGCAAGGCGTTTCGCATCGGGCGGCAAAACTTTACAAGTTTGATGAGTCTAAATATCTACAACTAAAACAGGATGGGCTTAATTTTGAGATCTGAATTATTATTAGCGATCGTAAGGGGAGGATTACCGATTACGATATAACTAATAGCTATCGACTCGCTAGCCATTCTCTTCGTCTACCTATAAGCAAAACTTTATGTATAAAAGGGAATTTAAGCTTCCAAGTCAATATACAAATAACTTTTACGATGGTTCAATCTACGATCTTGTTTTTCTAGACCTCGAGTGGTGTCGTGATTTTCATAAAGATGGATTAGTTCAAAAAATCTTTGGTTATACACTTACTCGCATTTTAGAAGATAGCAACGAACAATATATAAAAATTCAATTTATCGAATCAGGCACTCAAGAAAGGAAATTAATTCAAGATATATTAAATGACTTGCAAAGTTTACAGAAAAAATATTTTGTGGGATACGGTCTATCCACTAGCGATATGTTTTGCTTGCGTCAGAGAATAGGAGCCTTAGATGTCATTCCCAAAGTTGAAAGCATTAAAATTCTGGATTTACAAACCACAAGTCAACGCACAGATTTAAATCAAGGTCTGAACAATCTATTTGCTCATTTAGGAATCCCTATTCATAAAAAAATTAAGGGATATTATGTTTTTCGGAATGGGATTAAAGTATTACGCAAAGAGAAAGGATATGAAGCAATTCTCAATGATATCTATGAATATTGTTTGGAAGATGCCGAAAACTACTTCCATATTGTTAGCAATTGGCAAACTCAATTTCCCCTAGTCGATCACGATAAACACCTTAAAATCAATCTGAAAATCGATCCTCGATTGGAGCAACGTATAAGATCTAGACAGCGCCACGCCTTACAAAGACCTTCTTAAATCATCGCGATCGCTAAAGTTGCTCACTTAGCCTTTATATCCCATTGCAAATTTAACGAATCACCTATTTAATTTCTGTGAAAGTAAATAGCGATCAGCTAATTTACTGCCATCGCTACGATTGCCAAATTAATATTGACAATTGATGTTTAAAATGTGATAATATAAACAATAAAACCCGCCAAGGCTATGCGAAAGTATCCTGAAACTGTGCGGGTTCCTTAGTTTTTATGGATATTGATGCCACGCAATTTCGCTAAACCTGCTAAAACTTTTGAAGAGCAGGTGCAGTTGCTTCAGTTACGGGGGATGATCGTTGACGATGTAAAAGAAGCAATATTTTATCTTCAGCATCTTAACTACTATAGGCTCTGTGCATATTGGCTTGATTTTGAGTTAGATCATGCTACACATCAGTTTAAGCCTGATACAAATTTTAAAGATGTGCTTAAACTTTATATTTTTGATCGAGAGCTTCGACTGTTAGTTTTGGATGGTATTGAACGGATAGAAGTATCTGTGAGGAGTCAATGGGCTTATTATTTAGCGCATCTTCATAGTCCTCATGCTCATCTCGATCCCACTTTGTTCGATTCTAAATATTGGCGAACAAACCTAAACGATTTAACTAAGGAAGTAAATCGTTCAAAAGAGATTTTCATTCAACATCTAACAAGTAATTATAATGAAACACTTCCACCAGTTTGGGCAGTGTGCGAGGTTATGTCTTTGGGCTTGCTTTCACGTTGGTATGACAGCCTTAAACCTGTTCAAACTCGTCGGGTGATTTCGCGTGTTTATGGAATAAATGAAGATGTTTTGGAATCTTAGCTGCGTCACCTTTCAATAGTACGAAACCTCTGCGCTCATCATTCACGATTATGGAATCGTCAATTCGGCATTACGATAAAAAGCCCTCCCCGCAAAGCGAATGTAATTGCTAGTCAGTTAGTACATAGATCTCGAAACGTATACAATACCTTGGTTATTGTGTTGTACTTTATGGATACGATCGCCCCAAACCATCATTTGCGATCGCGTCTTCTAAAATTACTTTCTGAGCATTCAGAGATATTAACAGATATGGGTTTTCCTATGGATTGGCAAAATCTAAGTATTTGGCAGAATCTCAAATAGCTCGATCACCTCTTTAAATCTCGGTAAAATAATCTCTGTGAAAGTAAATGGCGATCGCTAAAAGTGAGATATTTTCATATCATCATCTGTGATAACGTATAAGCCAATATGATGATTATATAAAGCATTTATGGCAAATCAACCCAAAAACCAACTATTTTATGGAGATAATCTTGAGGTGTTGCGGCGGCATATCAAGGATGAGTCGGTTGATTTGTGCTACATCGATCCACCGTTTAACTCAAAGCGGAACTACAACCAGATTTATAATAATATTGGGAAAGAGGACAAAGCTCAGGCTCAGGCGTTTATTGATACATGGACATGGGATGATCGAGCCAATCAGGGTTTAGCGGAGATTCAAGAAAATTATTTAGGTCGTTTTACTTCCCAAAGTATCGATCTTATTTCTGGTTTAACGAAGGTTTTGGGTAAGGGAAGCTTGCTGGCTTATTTGGTCAGTATGACGTTGCGAATTGCTGAAATCTATCGAGTTTTAAAATCAACTGGAAGTTTTTATTTACACTGCGATCCAACAGCTTCTCATTACTTGAAAATAATTATTGATGCTATTTTTTGCTCTCAGGGTGGTGATTTTTTAAACGAAGTTATTTGGTGTTATGGGGAAAGAGGGATATCAAAAATATCGTTTAACAGAAAACATGACGTAATCCTTCTGTATTCAAAATCTACTAATAAACATAAGTTTAACTATCGGCAGATCACGGATGACTATTCAGACTCAACTATCAAGAAATTTCGTCATGTTGATGCAGACGGTAGACGGTTTCGTTTGCGTGGTCGTAATGTACCTGAGGCAGGCAATCTCAGGAGAAAAACTGATATTCCACTAATAGAAGAATCTGAGTATACTTATCGCCAATATCTAGACGAGTCAGAGGGAGTTTTAGCGAAGGATTGGATAGAAATTCCTTTTCTAAATCAAGTGTCTAGAGAGAGGCTTGGATATCCGACACAAAAACCAGAAGCATTATTAGAACTTTTTATTAAAGCCAGCAGTAAAGAGGGTAATGTAGTTCTGGATGCTTATTGTGGCTGTGGTACAACTGTTGCCGTATCCCAACGCTTAAATCGTCAATGGATTGGCATAGATATTACCTATCAAAGCATCAGCTTAATTCTCAGACGCTTAGAAGACACCTTTGGCAAAGGCGTATTAGACAATATTTTGCTAAACGGCATTCCCAAAGACATGAAATCTGCCGAAGCGTTAGCCAATAAAAGCGACGATCGCACTCGGAAAGAATTTGAGAAATGGGCAGTACTTACCTACTCCAACAACCGCGCTATCATCAACCAAAAGAAAGGCGCAGACAAAGGCATTGATGGCATTGCTTACTTCAGAAGCGAAAAAGATGATCCAGAAAAGATTATTTTGCAAGTCAAATCTGGCAAAGTCTCATCTAGAGATATTCGCGACCTACAAGGCACAATTACCCGCGAAAGCGCTACTCTAGGCATATTTCTTACCCTGCAAAAGCCCACTAAAGACATGATCAAGGAAGCCAAAGAAGCAGGAATTTATAAAAGTCAATACATGAGCGCCCCTGTTGATAAAATTCGGATCGTCACCGTCCAAGAAATCATCGAAGAACAAAAACGTCTTGATATTCTCCTTGCTCTAGAAGTCCTGAAATCGGCTGAAAAGCAAATGGAAGTTAAGCAAGGTACTTTAGATTTGGAGTGAGAGACTAAAACAAGGAGAAATAACTATGACAGCTATAGAATCTGCTATTTTAAAAAACATTGAAAAACTGCCAAAATCGGTTAAAAATGCCGTGTTTTTATATACTGAATTTCTTGCTAGTCAATATTACAAAGACGCGAATCTAGAAACAGTAGAAATCTCTGAAAAGCCTCGCTTTGCTGGTTCTATGAAAGGAACCTTTGTCTTACCATTGCCAGAAGACTTTGATGAGCCGTTAGAAGAACTAGAGGAATATATGCAATGAGTTCTTTTACCTATTGCCAGTCGAGATGTAGCGTTCGATGTATACAACGTTCAGCGTCTATGGGCGTAAACAAAGCATTTGCTTAACATCATTTAAAGCGATCGCGATTTTACTTTTAACAAATCGCGATCGCCTTGTGATTATTTGAGAAGCGATCGTCCTGCTAAAATAGAGATTATCAAACTCTATCTCCCAAAAATGACGGATTTCTTAGAAAAAATTCCCTACGAACTTTCCGCTCATGCTCAAGATAATATTCAAAAAAGAAACCTATTGCTAAGATGGATACAAGAAGCAATCGAAAGCCCTGACAAAATTGAGTCAGATGAAATTGATAGCGAATTAGAGATTGCTTTTAAAAAAATTAGAGATGCAAACAACAAAATTTTAAAAGTTGTTTACAATAAAACTGTGTCACCAATTCGCATCGTCACCGCACACTTTGATCGCAGGATGAAAGGCAAATTATGAAAATCAAATATGATAGACAAGTCGATGCAGCCTATTTAACCCTTGCTAACACTCAAATAGTTGATACAGAAGAAATACAGGACAACATTATATTTGACTATGATGAAGCCGATCAAGTTGTAGGAATTGAATTATTAAGCGTCAAAAGAAACATCGCGAATCTATTGGAACTTCCAAAACTTTTTGCTTTGTTTCATGTAAATAGAGCCTCTTTTGAGTTTCCTGCTTTCTTTGATTTCCTTGTTGAAACTGCCGATTTAAATTTAATTGACAATACCAAAATTCGCCAGAAAATAGCAAGAGCGAAAGTATCACAACAACAATCCTCAAAGATTAAGCGCTCATCTCTAGAAAACCTAGAATTTATAGCTAAATAGCGATTTAGTTCCAACCTTATAATCCAATCATTTGTTTAAGATCGTTTAAGGCGATCGCGGGTTGATTATATTCTTCTTGCTTAGCGAGCGGCTCTCAAATCTTGCAAATCCTGAAAGTCTTCTAACATCTCTTTAATTGCCAAAAATTGCTCATAGGGAATCACCGCAAACATCGGCTTACCATCTTTAGTAATCAATTCTGGATTTAAGTTAAGCATGATGAGTTTATTGGTAGGCTTTGTCTCTAGGTTTAACGCGATAGATCACAATATTTTCATTTTCTATCTCAAAGAGTACACGATAGTTGTCAACTCTTATTTCTATATTCAGGCGTAAAATTTGTTAGTTTTTTTACATCACCAGCTAAATCATTTTCCATTAACTGAATCTTTTCTAGTATTTTACTCTGTATTCTATAAGCGATCGCCCTTACTGCACTTATTCAACCTAATGAATCAGGAAGTCAATTTTTGTATGCAGAGCATCAACGTTTGGCAGTTCACGATACCGACGGGGATCTAGTCTGCTAGAATCAGGGCTAGGTATTTACCACCCTGTTTAGTTCATGCCCCACTTGTTGGGAGTCAATCCCACCTGTAAGGAATCATTTAGAGTCACGTCACCGCCATGATGCAATCGGAAAATCTTCGTCAACGTGCCGCCGTTTTAGGTTTGCAAATTTTGAGCAAGCGATCGGCTACGCGCCTAGGCATCGTCACCCAAATCTGGTTAGATGTCGATCAGAGGCGTGTCATGGGTGTGACCGTAGCCGAGCGATTTATACCAGGGACACCGATTGGCATTGGTGACACATTTTTCATGTCCCTCGACAATATTGATTTGTTAGGGCCAGATGCAATTTTGGTTGATGACGAGTCAGTACTCGAAGATATCTTGATTACAGAACGCTACACCACGCTGATTAACAATGAAGTTGTCACTGAGTCAGGTGAGCCACTTGGTAAGGTGCGAGATTTTAAATTTGATCCTGAGACGGGTGAATTGCTGTTTTTGATTGTGGCTTCGATCGGCAATCCGATTATTCCCGCCAGTCTGATTAGTACTTACGAGCTTGATGTAAATGAGATTATTGCGGTTGGGCGCGATCGCATCATTGTCACTGAAGGCATGGAAGATCGGATGACCCAGCTTAGTAAAGGACTATTAGAGCGTCTAGGACTTGGTAAAGCCCCTTGGGAAGACGACTTCGATGATGACTATATGCCACCATCCACGACAACAATGCGTGATAATGCTTTGTCGTCAGGCACCAGAAGCACCTATTCACCGCCACCGCAGCAACAACGTCCTGCCTATCGTCAAGAGCAATCATGGGATGATGGCGATAATTGGGCGGAAGAGCAGCGCGTACCTGCCAATCCACCTCAACGCCGTCAAGCTAGAGCCGAAGCGCGTCCTGAGCCATCTTCCAGACCGATTGTGCCCAAGCCTTCGCCCACTGATGACTACGATGACGAATATGATGACTTTGAAGATGATTATCTAGAGTCAAACAAACCTAATTTTCGGAACGAAACTCAACAACAAATTCGGGATGCTTGGGGTGAAACCAAGATTCCTGATAAATCCAAACAACGCATTCCTGAAGAAGAATTTGACGAGATCTAATGCTACCCCGCGACTTACTTAACCACGTTGAAAATAGAGAAACCCTTAGCCGATTACTGGACTTAGGCGATCGCGCGATCCAAACATGGGAAGTGGTGTGCAGTGATTTCTTGTCACCACCCGAAATTGCCGAGGCACTGCGTGTATTTGGCAAAATGACCGAAATCCAATGCATAGCTTGGGGTGGTTATGAACAAGCCGAGCGACAAAGATTGGCGATCGCCCGCAGTGAGTTACCTCTTGATCAGTCAATGGTAAGTCTCACGCCAATTTCAATCGCAGGAAATTTTTTGTTTGACACCGCCACCCATCGCGATTTTCTGGGAGCAATCCTTGGATGTGGCATTGAGCGTCAAAAAGTTGGCGATGTCAATGTATTAGGTGAAAAGGGCGCTCAGGCGATCATTGTCCCTGAGTTAATGGAATACTTACAAATCCATTTCAATCAAGTGCGGACGGTTCCTGTTAAGGTCAATGCGATCGCCATTGAAGAATTAAAAATTCGTATCCCTCAAACTAAAGAACTCACTTCGACCGAAGCATCACTGCGACTAGATGCGATCGCCTCTTTTGGTTTCGGGATGTCCCGCAGCAAAATGGTTGATTTGATAAATGCTGACGATGTGCGCGTCAACTGGAAGACTGTCTCACAGCCAAATTATCAACTTAAAGCTGGCGATCTGATCGCAATTCGTGGCAAAGGACGAGTCACCGTTGGGGAAATTATGATTACCAAAAAAGAGCGTTACCGTGTCCAAATGACGCGATCAGTTTAATAAAGTTAAAGAGAGTCTGAAACGTCCCTTTTGACAAACCCGAATCGCTGTAAAATTTTAAGCAAAGTTAATCAAACTATTCTTAAAATGCAACAGTATCAAAAACCTACAGTCATTATCACAGGCGCATCTTCAGGCGTGGGGCTATGGTCTGCTAAAGCCATGGCAGACAAAGGTTGGCATATTGTAATGGCATGTCGCAATATTCCTAAGACTGAAGAAGCAGCCAAATCGGTTGGTATTCCTGAAGACAGCTATTCGATTATTAAAATAGATCTTGGTTCTTTAGTTAGCGTTCGTGAATTTGTAGCAAATTTCCGTGCTACTGGCAAAAATCTCGATGCCTTACTGTGCAATGCTGCCGTTTACCTACCTCTCCTCAAAGAACCCTTGCGATCGCCTGAGGGATTTGAGCTAACCATGACCACTAATCACCTCGGTCATTTTCTGCTCTGCAATCTGTTGCTAGAGGACATGAAAAGATCAACTTATAGCGATCGGCGCATGGTGATTTTGGGAACTGTCACCCACAACCCTGATGAACTCGGCGGCAAGATTCCACCTCAGCCTGATCTTGGTAATCTTGAAGGATTTGAGAAAGGTTTTAAAGCACCAATCTCGATGGCAAATGGCAAAAAATTTGAACCTGTTCGCGCCTATAAAGAGAGCAAAGTTTGCAATATCTTGACCATGAAAGAACTGCATCGCCGTTATCATGACTCAACTGGGATCACCTTCACTTCTCTCTATCCTGGCTGTGTTGCCGATACTCCTCTCTTCCGCAATCACTATCCTCTCTTCCAAAAGCTATTTCCCTTATTCCAAAAGAACATTACTAAGGGCTATGTAACTCAAGAGCTATCTGGTCAAAGAGTTGCCTCTGTAATCGCTGATCCTGAATACAAGCAGTCAGGAGCTTACTGGAGTTGGGGTAATCGTCAGAAAAAAGATGGCAAGTCTTTTGTCCAGACTGTTTCGCCTCAGGCTCGTGATGATGCAAGAGCTATCCGTATGTGGGACTTAAGCGCCAAATTAGTCCGTCTTGTTTAAACAAAAAAGAGGTTCGCTAAGCGAACCTCTTTTTTTTTAAGCTTTGATAGTTACTTTAGAACGTTTTAGCTTGGCTGCGCCGATTGCACCTGCAATCGCAATACCAACAAATGCGGCAGGAACAGGAACAGGTTTAGCACCTTGGAATGTTACTTCATAGTTACCATTATGAGAAATTCCATCATCTGCTGCAACTAAGCCAGATTTAGTGGCTTTAAAAGAATAGAGATATCCAACTTGATTGTCATAATTATATTTCACCACTTCGCTTGCTTGAAATCCATTTGGTAAGAAAGCCGCAAAAGATTTATACTTGGGATTACTCTTGTAGGCTGCTTTGAGATCGTAGTGTCCTGCTAGTCCAATACTAATTATGCCAGTGATATCATCTTGATTGACATACGAAATATTAGGATCGCTGCTAGCTTGGAATCCACCCTTGGTTAGAAAATCATCATACATTCCCCCTGCAAGAGGGGATCCACCAAACCCAGCTTTAGTAATAAAATCGTTAAACCAATTATTTGCAAAGTTTGAAGCGCCATATGACTTGTCTTGCCCAATTCCAAACCAATCTTGAGAGGTTAA
>JAYVVP010000271.1:0-3568 GCA_043786935.1 Pseudanabaena sp.
GGCATTCTTGATCAATTAATATCAGTTTGCCAAGAATCCGAAATTGCGATCGCGTTTTCGTGAAATACCAATTTATTTCTGCCCAAGGATTAGCAGCAATTTGAGCAGATTTTTGGCTACGGATATCAGTAACGATTTTTAGGCAATCTCTGAGGGGTGTTTTAAAGCGATCGCTATCCTCTAAAAAGCCACGAAATACCACCGTGCGATTGCGTGGACGTTGATCCAAGCCAATCGTTGCTAATTGCATAAACCTTGCTTCGGGTTGATTGCGATGTTGATGTAAACTTCGAGCTAGATGCGATCGCCACATAAAATACCGCTTAAAATAGAGTCTTTCAAAGCACAACTCTATTTTAAAGGTGTTATGGCGAATTTGTGGATTGAGGGTAGTAGTCGCAGTGGCAAATCTGAGCGATTAGTTCAGCAGTTTTGTGATTGGGCAGAAACTGATTTTGCTCAACAACCTAATCCACAAGCCGCTTCTCAAAAAGTTTTGGTTTTAGCAGTTGATTCACAACAACGCCGCGATTTTAGCGATCGGCTGACATTAGCAACACATGGACGCTATCCTGTCACCGCCGTTACGCCTTTAAGTTTTTTTCGTGACGAAGTTCGCTTATTTTGGACATTATTAGTTAAAAAGTTAGATCTAAAAGCGCAGTTCCCTTTGTTATTAAGAGTTGAGAACGAGCAGGAATTAGCTAATCAGCTATGGAAAGATCGCATCGAAACGGGAACTTTGCGAATGGAAGGAGTAAGTCGAGAACGGCTTGTAAGAAGATTGTTAGATTTGTTTTTATTGGCTGCCTATGGTGGACGAGATATCACTGAGATTTCAGTAATTTTAAACGCTGGAATCGAAACTTCAAGCGAGATTGTCGATAGTGGGCTAAGTCGTATACCTGCAATTTCAGTTGAAGAACAATGGCAAGAAATTGGTGAAGCTTTACAAGAATGGAGGGAATATTGCTGGGAACGCGGGTTGCTTACCTATGGCATTATTACCGATTTATTCACGCATCATTTACTTCTAAATCCTCAATATCAGCGCAAACTCAACCAGCGATTCCAATATGTTATTGTTGATCGCGCCGATGAAATGCCCGCGATCGCCTGTGATTTATGCAAATTTTTGCTCAAAAATGGCGCTCAGGGAATGTTTACTTTTAATCCTGATGGATGGACAAGATTAGGACTAGGAGCCGATCCAGAATATTGGCAAGAACTGAAATCGGAATGCGAAATCGAAAAGTTGCCCAAGGCAAATTACACATTAGGTTATGAAATTGCTGATTCGGTTCTAGAAATTGTCAGCGAACCAAGTTTACGATTTATAGAACCCTATGCAAAAGTTTATTCCATAGAATCTGTTTCTCGCGCCAAACTATTCCGCAATGTCGCCGATACTATTGCGACAGCGATCGCTTTGGGTGAAGTTAAAGCTAGCGAGATCGCTATTATTGCTCCTGGGTTAGATAATATTGCTAACTATGCGATCGCGGAAATTCTTCGCAAAAAAGAGACTAATGTAACTCCTCTCAATGATCAACGTCCTCTATCTTATTCTGCTCAAGTGCGCTCACTGCTCACGCTTCTGACACTGGTTTATCCACATCTTGGTAAATTAGTTAGCCGCGATCGCATTGCCGAGATGTTAGTGGTGCTGACTAGTGCGATCGATCCAGTCCGTGCAGGAATGTTAGCTGATTACTGTTTTGCACCCGATCTAGAAAGTCCCCAACTGCTGGCGGCTGAAACCTATAATCAATGGAATCGCCTCGGTTATGAAGCTACTCAATCTTACGAACAGTTACGGCAATGGATAGAACAGCAATCGCCCAAAGATACACCACTGTTACTTATTGATCGCGCCATTCAGGCTTTCTTTAAACCGCGTAAACTAAGTTATGAACATACCGCGACATTGCAATCATTGATCGAAACTGCTCAATATTATTGGCAACTCGGATATCGCCTTGATCTGGAAGATTCTGCTATTCTCGAAAATTTTATTCAATTAATTCGCCAAGGCACTGTTACTGCTAATCCCTATGCTCCTAATGCGCCTCAAGATGGTGTTGTGCTTGCCACAATCTTCCAATATCGGATGGCTAGACTTTCCCACCGTTGGCAATTTTGGCTCGATGCTAGTTCTGATCTTTGGTTACAAGGTGGAGCCGCTTCGCTCTTCGGTGCGCCACTCTTTCTCAAAGGTTGGAATAATGAACCATTGACAGTCGAGCATCAAAATGAAGCTGATATGCAACGTTTACAAAAACTACTCAGGGATCTACTAGATCGGACAAGCGATCGCTTATTTCTCTGTCATAGCGAACTCAGTACTAATGGACAAATCCAGAATGGAGTATTGATTCCCTTTATCGAGGTCAGCAATACAAACTTATAAATGGCACTTTGCACCGCATCTCATTTTTATTTACCAAGTCATTGCCTTAAACTTCTCATCATTGATAATTTCTACAATGGCTTATTGATGCTAATCACGCTTAATCCCACAACATCACAAATTGCTGTAAATATTAGCTAAAATGCTGTAGTGCCACAATTAATTAGCGATCGCTCAAATTAACTAGCGCAAACAATTATTCTATATAGAAATCTAAAACGATGACTATTCAACAAATTGAGTCTGCTATATTAGAACTACCTTCTAGCGAATTTCGTCAAGTTATTGATTGGTTGCTAGATTTAGATTATCAACGTTGGGATGAGGAGTTAGAGCGTGATATTGAGGCAGGAAAGTTAGATCTTTTAGTACAGGAAGCGATTGAAGATTTTGAAAATGGATTTTGCAAGCAAATCTAATGCACTTCACAACTAGACGGTTTTGGGAATATTATAAGAGTCTGCCTGAAACTATTCAAAATATTGCCGATCAAAGCTATGAATTACTGAAAACTAATCCATCGCATCCATCTTTGCATTTAAAAAGAGTTGGTAATTATTGGTCAGTAAGAATTAGTAAGGAATATCGGGCGGTGGGAATTGAGGTTGAGAAGGGAATTTCTTGGTTTTGGATTGGTACACACGCAGAGTATGACCGTCTCATTGGGAAGTAATAATATTAGTGCGAAAATTGATAGTTACTGTGGTCAAAGTTGGTCATCAGCGGGGTGTTTATCGCTAAGTTGTTACATTTTAAGATCATTCAAAAGCATCAACTTAGCGATATCAGCATTTTTACTTTTTGTCTGAAGAAGGGCGATCAAGGATGACGCGAATCAGAACGGCAAGAGCGAGAATTGTACCGACAGTTGGGCTATTTATTAGAACAGGAATTGTATTGGATGCATCAACGGGTGTTGTTGAAGGTGCGGATTCGATCGCAGTTTGTTTGTTAGCAGGTGCGCTATCAACTTGTGCAACTTGGGAGATTGCTTGAGTCGTGACTTGCTTTTGGACTTGGACTTGATTTGGTGCTGACATAATGTTTGTTCCGAATTAACAATAGACTTCATCGGAAATAAACAAAAGAAGTTGCTAGAATAGTGCCATTCCAGAAAATCGCAAGTCAGAAAATGCTGTCATACGCCAAAGTAAAAAG
>JAYVVP010000272.1:0-9932 GCA_043786935.1 Pseudanabaena sp.
CTAGTCTAATTCTCGGTAAAAGTCCCCAAGCCGCGATTATTTGCGGTGTGGGGACTTCTGCAAATAATAGTGTTGTTGTCCGCACAGATCTGACAAACATTCAATCTCTAGGCATGTTTCTTCGGGACTAGTGTCAATACCTGTAGCTATCCCTATACCTTTGGGAGCTTTTTTACCCCCGAAAACTTCTCAAACACGCTAACACTTGACAAATAATTATCTTGAGTAGAAAGAGTGTTTATTCCCATGTTTCTAGCTCGATCGCGACATTTCTAAATAGGGCAAGGATGCGATCGCGTCGTACTTCAAAGTTAGCAGCAACCAGAATAAAGCCAATCCCTGCGACGATGCCAAGCGCCCACATTAGGAAAGAATATTGCGTAACTAAAGTCACGGCTTGGGTGATCACTAGCAAAATAAAAGTGAGCGTTCCCATAAATAGGTAGGCTCTCACTCGCAATCCTAAGCCTGCCATGATGAAAATGAAACTCAAACCCCAAGTGTAGAGAGCAATACTAATATTATTAAGAGAATAAAGAAAGGCAATTAGCCCCATTCCGCCACTTAAGAGACTTCTTAGAGAGTGTCGCGTTGATCTGTTATTAGGCAATCGCAAAGTTGGTTCGACTTGAGCAAAATATAGTCCAGAGAAGCCAATCACAGTAACATAGATCAATAAGTCGAATCTTAAAACCTCATATAAGCTCGAAGATATATTCTGAAAAATCGCCCAATCGAATAACAAAACAGTGATGTAAGTTATCTGAATTCGGTTCTGTAACTTGGCATAGATTGCATAAAATATGCCAACGCTTAATAAGCAAAGGGATGCGATCGCATTGGCTGTAATAAATGTGAAAATCAAAGGCAATGCGAAAGCGGAGTTATGCCAAGGTTCTTCTGCCCAGCCCCATTTTTGCCAAGGTAGTAGATATAGCAAGGCGGCAAAAATACAAGCGATCGCGGCGGCATATGGTTGTAACAGGTTACTCATCAGCCAAGGGTTTGGGAATGCGAAGAATAATAAATAGCCGATCGCTGCGAGGGCATAACTAAGACCTGCGTAAATCCAAATATCTGCTGCTCTTTTTCCTTCCGCGATCGCGTAGGCAGCAAGAGCGATCGCAACTCCACCACCGATCGCACCGCTGCTAGCAGATGGGTTAAAGAAGCTTCCTAACAATAGAAAGACAGCGCTGGCTATCCAATGTAAGTTAGCCGAAACATCGATTTCTCTAATCGAGAGTCTTAAATATGGCACAATCCAGTTAGCAAAAATCTTGTAGGCATAGGCGATCGCACAACCTAATATCGCCAATATGACCATGCCATCGCCAAGACTATCGCCTTTAAAATTTGCAACCATTTGATAGAAGAGTAATTCGTAAGCTGAGAAAGTTACTCCTACCATCGATAGATAGATAAGTGTTTTAAAAATAGGTTTGGATTGCGAAGCTCTACGTCCGATGCCGATGCCGATAAGGGATGTACTGAGCAAAAATAATCCTGATAGATTGGTAAAGATGCCAATTCTTAACAGTGAACCGATTACGCCGTAAATTAAAGGAATGATGTCCCAACGCCGAGGATATTCTGTGCTGCCTCTACGATTTATTAACCAATCACCTAATAGTTGCGTGACAAATCCAAGTATGAAATTAGCGATCGCTAGCTCGATTAGTGAGCCATTGGTGACAGCGACCGCGCCTGCTTCTAGGAGTTCAATGCTCCATGCCATTCCCCATTCTGTCCAAACAGGATAGGCTGGTTCTGTTCTTTGATCGAAGGATTGCCAAATCCGATAAACCAATCCTAAAGTGACGAGGATTGTACTTGGCAATAGATTGATAAATAGCTGCCGATCTTGGTTGAAAGCAAAAACAGTACTAGCTAAATATGTTTGTAAAATTAGTAACGCTGCCGAGAGAATGGCTGACCAAATATCAAAGGCTTGTGAATAGGATTGATTTAATGACAAATTTAGATTAGGAACATGGTGATCGCGGCGATATTTGAGCCAATGATTGAGAACATATAGCAGCATGACGCTGGCGATCGCTCCATTTATGCCAAAAGTTAACTGCGCGGCCCCATTGCCAAATTTGAATTGCCATAGTAGTGCGGCAATAAAGAGCAAGCCATAACCGACGGTATTAAAAGCTGTGAATAGTGATTTACTGTGACGGGTATTTACTAACATCAGGGCAAAGGCAACACCCAAGCCAATTAATCGCGAACCACCACCATGCCATGTCAAAAATTGGGCGATCGCTAGTCCGGCAATACTAAGTTTAATCGCCAAATCTCTGTCAGCAAATGTGCGCCAAGTGCCTAAAAAGGTAAGCGAGATAGGCGCTGACAGCCAAGCCACACTCCAATAACTTGTATTGCCGAGCAATTCATTATTGATGTCGCTATTGCGTCCTGACATGGAAGAATTCCAGAGCAAAATATAGCTAAAAGCCGCCAAACCCGCGCCAATATGCCATGCACTATCATGCCAAGCTTGCCAATGAATACTCTGATCGCCTTCCTCTGAAGACAAGCGATACTTCCCAACTATTAAAACCGCACTCCATTCAATCAGCATCGTGACTAAAAGAAATCCAATCCAAGTAAAGATAGAAGTAGAGCGAGTAAACAAAAATAGCCCTGAGCTAATCGCGCTGAGGGTGATGATATGAGCAAAATAAATCAGACTAGTTAAGTCTTTACTAGTTGGCGATCGCTTGGCTTGAATAACCAACAGCGCAAGCGCCGAAAAAGTTAGATTTGCAAATATGGGCGTAGGATAGCCAATGCTGAGAGTTGTCAGCAGAACGCCAAATCCTAAGGCTAGCAATTCACCTCTGTTTGCTAAATCATGCTTGTGGTGCGATCGATAAACTGACGCAATGAACAAGGTCAAAATCAAGTAAGGAAATAGTAAAACCCCAAATAAATTAGCTTGGGAGTTAGTCTGGAAGAATATTAATAATTGCTGATTTATCAAAGCTTTCCAATCTTCAGAAATCAATCTTTGGACTAACCAAAGAGTTTGTAAGCCCCAAAAGAATAGATAAGTTAAATCAATAGGCTCTTTAAGTTTCCATAATCGCTCACATAGCAGCCACACAATTAATAAACTAACTGTCAAAGCCTGCCAAGGATATTGATCGCCAACTGATATTAACCAACCTAAGCCGAGCAAGATTCGCCCTAAGCCAACCTGAAATGATGGGTTGGATATATTATTAGCAGATAGATTCTTTATCACTGGCTCTGAAGCCGTTTCTAATCGCGATCGCAACCTTTCAGTTTTGTTAGTAATTTGCACTAAGACCCAGCCGCAAATCCCAAAGGCTAAGCCTAATTTTAAAATCGAAACATTACCAAATAGGAGCGCTCGACTAGTCAGCAATATTGTACTGTAAGCCCCAGTAATCAAGGCGAGTGGGAATGTCAAACTATCGACCATATTTAAACGCTGTTGTCGATTGAGAAAAGTGGAAGTTGCTATACCACTTACGCCCAAGTAAACAGCAATTAAGGGATAGTATGAAGATAAGAACCAACCAAGATGCAGCCAACTTAGGAATAAAATTGCCAAGATTGAGATTTGACTGAGGTACTTTTTAGGTTTGTTTTCTTGGGAAGCTATTTGAGTTTCTTGAGACACAAAAGATGTTTGCAGCAGAAAAATCGCAATTCCTGAAAGCAGACAACCTGCGATCGCACTTACTCCAATTCCCGCAGGATTTTTAAGTAAGCCTAAGCCGTCCATTGCCCAAAAATTGGCAGGAACTAACAGCAATGTCACTAACTGTAAAGCACGGGTAGTCAACCGTAAGCGATCGTTTTTGCTTGTCCATAAACTCACTCCAAAAAAGCCTAAAGTGTAGGCAAGCAGCAATAAATATTGAACCTGTGACGAAAAATTATCCCATTGACTAGCGGCTAATAATCCTGATGACACAACTACCAGAAACACGCCTAAAAACAGCAACCACATGGTGCTAAATTCTGAAAACAGCGATCGCAAAGTTTGGGCGACTTTACTAGTTTCTTGAGATGTTTTTGATTGGGAGACTGCGGTTTGGAGAGAAGGCGATCGCGTTTGACGTGAGCCTGACAAACTTGTAGGACGTAAAACAGGTTCAGGATTTGGTGAATTATTGGGTAAATTATTCGGTGCAATCTCGATCTCGGTTGCCTTAGCTTTGAGCATACAAACAAAGCGGTTTTCACCAATTAGCCTTACTTGCTTATCACTTAATAAACCTAGATTCAGCCAAAGATCTAATCCTCGAAGCATTGCCTCATTTTGACATGCAATAACTGTCAAACGATTATCAAGAACTCGACTATTTCGCCATCGGAAATCCACTTCAGAAATCAATTCCCATTCAAACCAAGCATTTAAACCTTGAAAGACAACATTTGAGGGAACCGAAATTTCGAGATCAAGACGTAAATATTGCTTAGGTTCTACTTGCATGATCGCTCCACATCAAAAGTCAGCTGTCGCTTTTATTATGACTGATGTTGTTTAATATGCCGAAGAATGAAGCCGCTTAACCCCCTTTCTTAGTAACATAACTTCTTGAGGTAAACTATCATGTAATTGGATTTAGGATAAATATCGTGTCACAACGTACAGCAAGACAATGGATTATTAATGGTGTCTTAATCGTAGTTACGCTCTCATTTTTAGGCGTATCGATCGCCCCACTGATCGGCGGCTTATTTGCTCCACCTGCTCAGCAAGCAGCTAATAACTCTGCTCAAAACGCCTCAGAGCAAGAACGGGTCAAAAACCAGATCGAGGGGTTTGAAGCAGTGCTAAAAGGCGATCCTAAAAACCAAACTGCACTAATTGGTCTAGTAAATCTCAGAAATCAACTTGGCAACGCGAAGGGAACAATCGAGCCACTGCAAACCCTTGCGGACACTTTTCCTGATCAGCCCGAATATCGCATGACCTTAGCACGTACATACATTGAACTTAAAGATCCCAAAAATGCATCAGCAGAATACCGCAAAATTTTGACTACTAAACCAGGTTTTATTCCTGCATTGCAAAGCATTGTCAGTATTGAATTAACTGATAAGCGTCCTGAAGCAGCGATCGGTATTCTTCAAGATACGCTGAAGACGGCAGAAACGGCTAATAAAATTCAAGCAAATACTGTTGATACAGGTTCAGTCCGTTGGATTCTTGGTGAAGTCTATCGCCAACAAAATCGTATTGATGATTCGATCGCTACTTATGATCAAATGATTAAAGACAATGCCAAGGATTTTCGTCCCTATGTTGGGAAAGCACAATTAAAGCAAGTTCAAGGCAAAGAGGATGAAGCGAAAAAGCTATTTGATAAGAGTATTGAGCTTGCTCCTGCCGATTTTAAAGATGAAGTAAAGCGTCTTGCTGCAATCTCTCCTCAAAAGCAACCATTCACATCTCCAGCCCAGTCACCTAGCACTGCTCCAGAGACCCCTAAAAAACAATAACAAAAGCGGCGCGAAGCGCCGCTTTTTGTTAGAAAGATTCTCCGATCGCGATTCTTGCACCATTAACAAAATCCCATCCAGATTGGAGCTTTTTACCCGCAGGTTGCAGTTCTGTAATTAGCAATAAACCTTTGCCAGTCTGAATCGCAAATCCTTTGCCTTTGCGAATCTCGGCAACTTTCCCGACATTATCCAGACTCACATCTTCAGCGATAACTTCTGTCTTACTGACTTTCAATCTTTGCCCTTGATATTCAGTATAGCAATTGGGATAGAAAGCTCTAATCCGATTATGTAAAGCGATCGCCTCTAAATTCCAGTCTAGTTCCCAATCCTCGCGCCCGATCATCGGTGAATAGCAAGATCGAGAATCATCTTGAGGTTCAGGCGAAATTTGATCGAGACGACGCAAAGTATCGATGAGTAAATCTGCACCCAACTTGGCAAGCTTCACACTCAAAGTATCCGTATTGTCTTCAGGCTGAATTTCTAATTCTGACTTGAGTAACATCGCGCCTGTATCAATACCCGCATCCATTTGCATGGTAGTAATACCTGTCATACTTTCACCATTAGCGATCGCCCACTGAATAGGAGCTGCACCGCGATATTTTGGTAATAGCGAACCATGCACGTTAATACAGCCCAGCTTGGGCATATTCAAGATTTTTTTGGAGAGAATCTGTCCATAGGCAACTACCACAAACACATCGGCGGCAAGAGCCTCTAGTTCAGTGAGGATAGCTTTATCTTTTGTAAGGCGATCGCTTTGCCAGATTTTAAGATGAGGATTTTTAGCGATCGCGGTTGCCTTGACAGGTGGCGGACTGACCTGATTACCTCTACCGCGCCTCGTGTCAGGCTGCGAGACTACACCTACCACTTCAAAATCTGGTTCTGATAACAAACGTTCTAATGTGGGAACCGCAAAATCAGGAGTTCCAAAAAATACAACCCGCATAAATTAGCCCTGAGTGGAAGAAAAAGCGCGAAGCGCTTTTTCCTCATGAATAGGTTTTGGATATAATTTCATCAATGCTTGCACTTGCTCTGCATGATAAGAACTGCGCGTAAGCGGCGAAGACACAACTTGCAAAAAGCCCATCGCTTCCCCAGCAACCCGCCATGTTTCAAACTGCTCTGGTGTGACAAACTCGTGCAGAGTCAAATGTTTGGCTGAAGGTTGCAGATATTGACCAATGGTGATGATGTCGCAATCTACGGCTCTCAGATCGCGCATTACTTGCAAAACCTCTTCATGAGTTTCACTCATTCCGACCATAATTCCTGATTTGGTATACACCCAAGGCGCAATTTCGCGGGCGCGGCGCAAAAGTTCTAAGCTACGCTGATATTCTCCCTGTGGGCGGACTTTTCGGTAGAGTCTTGGCACTGTTTCGATATTGTGATTCAGCACATGGGGACGCGCTTCCAGAATTGTTTCTAAAGCTTCCCAATTTGCACAAAGGTCGGGAATGAGAAGTTCAATTGTTGTCTGCTGCCCCAAGTTGCGAATTTCTTCTACACAGCGTACAAACTGAGAAGCGCCTCCATCGGGTAAATCATCACGATTAACGGAAGTAACCACTACATGCTTGAGATTCATCCGCTGCACTGCTTTACCTAAATTAATTGGCTCCAGCGGATCGAGAGCTTGTGGCTTTTTCTCAAAGTCAATGTCGCAATAAGGACAAGCACGGGTGCAAGCTGGCCCCATGATCAAAAATGTGGCAGTACCTTGATTGAAGCATTCGCCAATATTTGGGCAAGATGCTTCCTCACAAACGGTGTTTAGCCCCAAGTCGCGCAGGACTTCTGTAACATTGCCAATGCGCTCCCACTGGGGGGCTTTGACCCGCAACCAATCTGGTTTGACTGCCATAGATTTAATCAGCTTCTTACTGTTCGTTCGATTCTTTGTAACGTTTTGTATTCTACCATTACTAGACAGCCTTACTATTTGCCTAAGTCATGAGTGATTACGCGATCGCACAACTTGTAAACTACCACCCGCATAGAGTTGACAAGACTCGACTTTAAAACCAGATGTACTTAAAAGCTGTTGGAGATCAGTTTTGAGCAATTGCCATGCCGTTTCTGTCTCAAATAGCCACAAAAAAGTCGCAATTGGTAACCAGAAGAGTGGATTAGTAGGACGATGAAAATCGATGATGATGAATTGTCCTTCGGGAGTCAAAATTCGATTTACTTCTTGGATGATTTGCTGCAATTGCGCTGACTCCATCTCGTGCATCGCCGTATTTGTAATCACCAAATCAAAAGTGCGATCGCCAAAAGGCATCTTTTCGGCGAATGATTCTACATATTCTGCTTGTGGAACATTGTGCTTAGCACGTTGAATTGCGATCGGTGAAGCATCTAAACCTGTCACATTTTGAAAATGTAATACTAATTCCTGAGTAGCCTGTCCCGCTCCACAACAGAGATCGAGAACTTTCGCATCAGGGCTAATTTGCAAGTCGCGCAAAAATAAGCGCCGAAATCGCTTCTCACCGCCGACACTGAGAGCGGCAAGTGCAGATACAGTGTTGTAAAACCATTGATAGCGATAACTCCAATCACGTAAAATCGTTGTCATTAAATGAATTCAATCCATTTCAAAAGGTCTGGGGCTAGATTGCACCGCTTTCTGGTGCTTGGGTCAATACAAGTATGTTTAGTTAATGCCTTAGCGATCGCTTCTTGCGGATTAATTAATTCTTCAAAATATAATTGATATTCAACTTGAAACTCCATAGGATTTAGTAAAGTTGACTTAACAGAAATGGCAATGCGATCGCCACAAAACATCGGTTTAAAAAAATCAATACTTGCATGAGTAATCGGAACTGCGATCGCTTCTCCACGAAAAAATGACTTCAACTTGATTCCTGCTGCCACAAGAGAATCTTCATAAGCCTCATGACATAGCGACAAGCCATTGGCAAAGTACACTATTCCTGCGGCATCAGTTTCATGAAAGTAAATTGTGCGATCGTAAGTAAAAGCTTTAGGCATCGCGTTCCATTACTTGCGCCATTCGATTGATTTTAGTCATTAGTTTATCGAAATCATCAAAGGTAAGTGATTGTGGCCCATCCGATAAAGCTCTTTTAGGATTGGGATGTACTTCAATCATCAGTGAGTCAACACCTGCCGCGATTGACGCTAAACTCATTGATGGCACATACTCTGACCATCCTGTACCATGACTCGGATCGATCATGATCGGCAGATGAGTTAACTTCCGCAATACAGGAATTGCGGCTATGTCTAAAGTATTGCGCGTATATTCACGATCAAATGTACGAATCCCTCGTTCGCAAAGAATCACATTAGGATTACCTTCGGCAAGAATATATTCAGCCGCCATCAGCCAATCGTCAATCGTGGCAGCTAAGCCCCGCTTTAGCAGCACTGGTTTATTTTGTTTCCCAACCTGCTTAAGCAATGAAAAATTTTGCATATTTCTCGCGCCAATTTGCAGCACATCGGCAACTTCAGCAATTTTGTCAATATCGGCCGTATCCATAACTTCTGTGATGATGCCTAAGCCACTGGCTTTTCGTGCAGCCGACAATAAGGATAAAGCGCTTTCGCCATGCCCCTGAAATGCGTAAGGTGAAGTACGCGGTTTGTATGCACCACCCCGCAAAAAATGTGCGCCTGCGGCTTTCACACGCATAGCAGTTTCCACAATCATTTCTTCATTCTCAACAGAACAGGGGCCTGCTACTACTACTAAGGGATGATTTTCACCGATCGCTACATCGCCATTCGGGGTTGGAACGAGTACTGTACTCGGTTCATTTTGACGATATTCGCGACTCGCACGTTTAAAAGGACGCTCCACTCTCAACACTGTCTCAATCCAATTACTTAATTCTTCGATACGATGGCGATCAAGATTGGCGGTCTCGCCGACTAGTCCCAGCACAACTTTATGCTTCCCAACAATTCTTTCAGGCGACAATCCCCAAGTTGATAGTTCGGCGCAGATCCGCTCAATTTCTTCTGCGGGTGTCCCAATCTTGGTTACTACGATCACGGTTAGTCTCCTTCAGCTATGATTTGGCAATCTACAATTGCCATAATTTCCTATTCGTATTTTATACCAAATCTAAAAGTGGGTGAGTCTTGTCACGGTTTCAGTAGTTTTAAGACTTTGCCTTTAAAGAGTAAAGGCGATCAATCGTTTTAATTCCTAAAAGGGTTTCAGTAGTTTCGAGACACCGTTATAAGCAAATGTAAAACCAGCTTTCATGCCGTTTCAATCCCTAAAAGGGTTTCAGTAGTTTTGAGACTGCATCTGCACTATCAGCAAAATTTCGAGCAGCAAGTTTCAATCCCTAAAAGGGTTTCAGTAGTTTTGAGACATATTTGCCAGTTGTAGGAATGGCATTAATTAAGTTTCAATCCCTAAAAGGGTTTCAGTAGTTTTG
>JAYVVP010000273.1:0-3562 GCA_043786935.1 Pseudanabaena sp.
GATGCGCTTTTTCGATCTCATCGAATAAAATCACTGCATACGGGCGGCGACGGACTGCTTCAGTGAGTTGACCACCTTCTTCATAACCGACATAGCCAGGAGGTGCACCCACCAAGCGCGATACACTATGTTTCTCCATATACTCCGACATATCGATTCGCACCATCGAGTCTTCAGTATCAAAAAGATAGGCAGCGAGGGCTTTGGCAAGCTCAGTTTTTCCAACACCAGTTGGCCCCAAAAAGATAAAACTAGCGATCGGACGATTAGGGTCAGCAAGTCCTGCTCTTGAGCGTTGAATGGCATCGGCGATCGCGGTAACAGCTTCTTCTTGTCCAATTACGCGATCGTGCAAAACATCTTCAAGTTGCAAGAGCTTCTCTTTTTCAGACTCCACAAGCTTACTGATGGGGATTCCTGACCATTTAGAGATAATCTCAGCGATATCTTCTTCAGTGACTTCCTGACGCAATAGCGATCGCCCTGAAGTTTGCGCTTCTTGAAGATTTACCTCACCGATTTCCAATTGACGTTGTAAATCGGTGAGTTTGCCATACTTAAGTTCAGCAGCTTTGTTTAGATCATAATCTCTTTCAGCCTGTTGGACTTCCACATTCACATGATCGATACTTTCTTTCAGTTTGCGAATATTATCGATTACACCCTTTTCAGCTTCCCATTGAGCCTTAAGTGTAGTTTGCTCTTCTTTCAAATCGCCAAGTTCGCGATGTAGCTTTTCGAGACGTTCCAGAGATTCACGATCAGTTTCTTTTTTTAGTGACAAACATTCCATTTCTAGTTGAATCACTTTGCGATTGATTTCATCCAGAGCTTCAGGTTGTGAAGTAATTTCCATTTTCAACTTCGCAGCCGCTTCATCCACGAGATCGATCGCTTTATCAGGCAAGAAGCGATCGCTAATATATCGATTAGACAGTGTTGCTGCGGCTACCAGTGCCGTGTCGGAGATTTTTACGCCATGATGTAACTCGTAGCGATCGCGTAAGCCCCGTAAGATCGAGATCGTATCTTCTACATTAGGTTGATCAATATAAACTTGTTGGAAACGGCGTTCTAGAGCCGCATCTTTCTCAATATATTTGCGATATTCATCAAGAGTGGTCGCACCGATACAACGCAACTCACCTCTTGCTAACATCGGCTTGAGCAAGTTACTGGCATCCATTGAGCCTTGAGTTGCCCCTGCCCCTACGACAGTATGAATTTCGTCAATAAATAATATAAATAGCCCGTTTGATTCGGTGACTTCCTTAAGAACTGCTTTAAGTCTCTCCTCAAATTCACCGCGATATTTTGCTCCTGCAATTAATGCGCCCATATCAAGAGCGATTAGCTTGCGATCTTTGAGCGATTCAGGTACATCTCCACTAAGGATGCGTTGGGCAAGCCCTTCAGCGATCGCGGTTTTACCGACCCCAGGTTCACCGATCAAAACAGGATTATTTTTAGTGCGGCGCGACAAAATCTGGATCGTGCGGCGAATTTCATCATCACGTCCAATCACAGGATCGAGCTTGCCTTCACGCGCTAGTTCGGTAAGATCGCGACCATATTTAGTCAGCGCTTCATATTTATTTTCGGGAGATTGATCAGTCACTTTTTGTTTGCCTCGGACTTGCTGAATAATATTACGGAGCTTAGCTTCATCGAGTCCCATCTCTTGATATAGAGGCTTCCCGAAGCGATCATCTTTACAATAAGGTAACAAGATATGTTCGATAGAAATAAAATCATCGCCAAAACTTTTGCGTTCCTTTTCAGCGCGATCAAGCAGTGTATCTAAATTTTTGCCTAAGTAAACTGAACTATTAGAACTCGATACTTTAGGCTGTCGGTTAATAAACTCATCAGTACGCTCGCGTAAACGTTGCACACTGATGCCTGCCTTACTAAAAATACTTGCCGCTAGTCCTTCTTCCTCTAGCAAAGCTTTTAGTAAATGCTCTGGCTCAATCTGCTGTTGCTGAGCTGCTTTGACTACCTCTGGAGTCCTAGCGATCGCAGCCCATGCTTTTTCGGTAAATTGATTGGGATCAGTTGGTTGCATCGCTAGTCAACTCCTGTAGTTTTTGTAAATAGCTTGAGATTTATATAAGTATTTTAGGGCGTTCAGCTTTTTAAGAGGATCGGTTCTACTTATCAAAGTTGTGCGTGTTTCCGTACTAAAACCAAATATGGCTACCCATTTTATTTGGTTTTAATGCAGAGTTTATAAGAAGCTTATTAACAATCATAAAGAAAATATTAAGCGATCTCCATTTGTGTCTAACGCCTTGCAAAATACAAAGATTCAGATCAAAATCAGCTTATTTAAAGATTCTGAGTTTCAATACCAATTTTAAAATAGTTTGCTGAAGTAAATGGTAAGTTCTAGTTAAGTAAAAGTACTTGGTTAGGGCAAGCCATTTATTTTGTTTAAATATTTTTTATATTTTTTAGAAAGTATTAGTAAATGTATAGCAATCCTGAATTATTTAAAAGAAGCTTTGACTACGCTCAGCTATCTGTATACGCTGGCTGAGCGTAGCCGAAGCTAATATTCTCGCCAATCATTTAGGATTGCTATATTAATAAATGTAAAGCGAACCTTATACTTTTTAAGTATCTACTTGTGAGTTAAAAATCTATTCGTGGAAAGATTTAGTATCCGCAGCGTCATTGAGGGCTATACCCAAGGTTATTTTTTGATGTCAGAGGGGGACGGGCAGCCAATCGAATGGTATTACACCAATGAGCGGACTTTAATTCCCCTTGACGATCGCTTTCGATACCCTAAGTCTTTGCAGCGTGTGATTAACCAAAATCGCTTTGAGGTGAGGATCGATACGGTATTTGATCAAGTGGTGACTGGCTGTGCCGACCGCGAAACTACGTGGATATCCAAAGAACTGCGATCGCTTTATAACAATTTGCATAAGGCAGGATGGGCGCATAGCTTTGAAACTTGGCAAGGCGATGAGTTGGCTGGGGGGATTTTAGGGATCGCGGTAAGGGGAATATTTATCGGTGAGTCGATGTTTTTTAAAATCCCCGAAAGCTCAAAGGTTGCCATGGTGAAGTTGGTTGAACATTTGCGATCGCGTGGTTATAGTTTATTTGACGCTCAGTTAATGAACCCACATCTAGCTCGATTTGGTGCATATGAAATAGGCGATCAAAGCTATCAAGAGCTTTTAAAAAAAGCATTAGCCAAGTCTTGCAGTTTTAATTAATCTACAGCAGTTGTTGATCAAACCCATCACAAGAAGGGTCGCAGGGCGTAGCCCCGCCATTGGTTTTATATTCTTATTTGTGGCAGGTTTGAAAGTAAATAGCTGTAAATCCTCTTTGGACTCTTACTCAACAGTGACAGATTTAGCAAGATTTCTGGGCTGATCGACATCTAAACCTCGATGTGCAGCCACATGATAAGCCAGAAGTTGCAAAGGAATCACCGTCAAAATCGGGGAGAAAATCTCATCAACTATAGGAATGGGCAGAATATAATCAAAAACTTCATGAGCCGCAGGATCATCAAGTGGTGCAACACCAATTAGTTTTG
>JAYVVP010000274.1:0-9896 GCA_043786935.1 Pseudanabaena sp.
TCTCCTTGCATCCCTAACACCAAGATTGCTCATCGGTCGGATTGTGCAACGACTCCCGAATATTTGCCTCAATCACTCGATAACCGACATTGCCATTAAGTCTTTGTCGCCCTTCATTAAAAATTAGCGTAGGACTAACTGTAACCGTATGTTCTTTGATTAAATCAAAATCCTTAGATAGCAAAGCATAAGCCTCACCACTATCGATCTGCGCTTGAATTAGATTGATATCTAGTCCTAATTCTTGGGCGATTTCAAACTGCACTTTGCGATCGCTAATATCGGCAAGTTTGGTAAAAAATGCTTCTCGAAAAGCCCAAGTGGTTTTTTCTAAAACTTTATCGGACTCTGAAACTAAGCCTTTTATCTCTAACAACTGAATAGCATTTAGAAATAAATGAGCTGATGTGGAAGAAGCAGGCACTCGTGACCAAACATCAGGATGTACAGAGATATGCTCAAATTTACTGGCGATACCCTTAACATGGTTTTGATAACCCTTTAATCCACCGCGATCGCGCCACCCATTCTCTAATTTTTCCCGCGCATTCCCAAAAACAGGAACGAAGTGATAATCAATAGCGATATTTTCAGAAAAAGCGATCTTTAGTTCTTCTAAACGAATTTGAGCAATATAAGCCCAAATACAGAGAACATCTGAGAAATAGAAAATACGAATTGGTTTCATGATTGTAAGGTTCTTTGATTGTAAGGAAGTTTCATCAAAAGTATCCCCATAGCGCAGGTATTGGTAACATCAGCAAACATCAAGCTACAACCAACCAACCCACTCAATAGCAAGAACCAAGGGGATACTAAAATACCCAATCCAGTTCCGATGGCAACAAGAGAACCAGCTACAATTTGCACTTGACGAAATAGACTGATGGGAGCATTACAATTGACCTTTACTCTGAGTCCTAAGGTTTTCCAGCTTGATAGACCACCTTTAAGCTGCATCACTTATATCCATTTTCTTAATTTCTGAGAGGCTGAACTAGAATGCATTCCCGATTGACGGCAGATTACTAGAAGGTTGCCCTCAATATTCACGATCTCAAAGGCATGATTGATTTAAGATGTGAATTGGTTAAGTACAGTATAAAACTTATCTATTCTTTTTCGTTATTAGGTTGCCAATACGAGAGGACTATTATTTAGATTGTGAATAAGAAGTAAGGGTAAAAAATAATGGCTCAACTTATCTTGGTTCGGCATGGACAGAGCCTCTGGAATGCCCTCAATAAATTCACGGGATGGGTAGATGTCCCTCTGAGTGAACGTGGTCGGGCTGAAGCAACGATCGCCTCTTGTCGGCTCAATGGTTATCGAGTTAATGTCTGTTTTACCAGCAAATTAATTCGGGCGATCGAGACAGCAACAATTTGCCTGACTGAACGCGATGATATCTGCGGTGGCAAAATTCCGATTATTAAACACGAACAATCCGACCAAGATTGGAATGGTTGGGATAACTACGATGGAAACCCAGCCGAAGAACTGCCTATATTCACAAATGCTGCTCTTGATGAGCGATTCTATGGCGAATTGCAGGGCTTAAATAAAGCTGAAACTGCTATCAAGTATGGCAACGAAAAGGTGCATGAGTGGCGTAGGTCTTTCAGCGTTCGACCACCTGGAGGAGAGAGTTTAGAGGATACCCAAAAGCGAGTGATTGCTTATTTCAAAATCCGTATTCTGTCTCATCTGCTTCAAGGCGAAAACGTTTTAATTGCTGCCCATGGCAACTCTTTGCGTTCCATCATTATGATGCTAGATCGCCTTAGTCCAGAGGAGGTAACAGCCCTAGAACTGGTAACGGGTGTACCGATTGTGTATGACCTTGATATTTCTGGAAAAGCTATCAGCAAAAAGATTTTAAACGATTGACATTAATTAGAATGGCATAAGATCAGGCTGTTTATGAATATATTAGGTGAAAATCTGAATATGTAGAAAGTGAGACAATATGATAAGTGAGTTAAAAATCTGGAATCGATTGTTATATCGATAAAGTAATAGTTTAAGGTGAATTTATATGAAGCCTCATCCATTAAATTCCTCAATCACACTGGGCGAATACGGTTATCAAACTATTCGTCAAAACTTCCAGAAGTTTGCTGAACTAGAAGAAGACATTTTCAAAGATAAAGATCCTGAACCGTTGCATCAGATGCGAGTCGGGATGCGGCGATTGAGAACCGCTATTCAAGTATTTAGAAAAGCGATCGCCCTGCCTAAAAAAGTTAACGATTCATTGATCGGAAAAATTGCTAAGAGATTAGGAGAAACCCGCGATTTAGATGTGCTGCAACAAGAGCTAACCACACACTATCAACCTTTGCTACCGAAAATAGAACGATCAAAGTTTGATGATGTCCTCAAGCATTTACATCAAAAGCGAAATCGCAGCTTTCTAAATCTGAAGAATACTCTAAATAGCGATCGCTACCACAAATTGAAGCAAGTCATCGAAGCGTGGATTGAACAGCCCAAATATACACAGATAGGTGATTTAAAAGTCATCCAAATTTTGCCAGATCTATTGTTACCGTTAATTTGTCAACTCTTTCTACATAAGGGTTGGCTAGTCGGAACGACTATTCAAAATGGGAATGTTGCACTGATGCCAATCGACAATCATGAAGGGTTGAATCAAAAGTTGGAGCAATTCGGTGAAGATCTCCATGACCTACGGAAGCTAATCAAAGGTGTACGCTATCAAGCAGAGTTCTTTTCAGATTTTTATGAAGCTTCATACCTTGAGAGAATTGAAGAATTTAAGACAATCCAAGAAATCTTGGGACAACTTCATGATCGCGAAGTGTTGCATCAGTTCCTAGAATCTACTTTGAAGGCTGACTTGGCAAAAGTTCTGCCCACTGTAAATCAGATAATGAAACAGGAACAAACAGCGTTTTGGCATAGCTGGCAACCGATTCAGGAACGTTACCTTTCTTTAGACTTTCGCCAGTCGGTGCGATCGCTACTCACAACACCGATATTGACATAGGAATCTTTAAAATATGATTTGCACAACTCCAGAACTTAATTCAGAACTTAAGGTTGAATCGCTAAATCTATCTAGCCCCCATGTTTTATTAGCGACTCTTCAAGCACTGCGACAGCAAGTTGAAAGTCAAGGAGAAGAAACTTTTAGCAAATGGCGATCGCACATTGAGCGAATTGAGTTCTTTCCTAGCGCCCTGAATTTAGCTCAATACCTAGCATTGCGGCAAAATGACCTCCGCGAACTCCAAGCCGCACTAATGCCTTGGGGCTTATCCTCATTAGGACGGATTGAAGCGCGGGTAATGCCTAATCTTGAATCCGTTATCACCACATTGCAAGTAATTTGCGGCAAAGATTCTGCTGAACACAATCGCCCACCGATTGAGGCTTTCTTTGAGGGCAATCGTTTATTAGAAATGCACACAGAGGAATTATTTGGAGCTGCTTTGCCCCATCGACGGGTCAGAATTATGGTCACATTACCCACCGAAGCGGCAACTGACTATGCTTTAGTAAAAGAAATTATCAGACGAGGAGCAACCTGTCTGCGAATTAATTGCGCCCACGATACCCCAGAGGACTGGGAGCAGATGATCGCTCATATTCGTCGAGCGGAACAGGAAAATAGAACCTCTTGTAAGGTGATGATGGATTTAGCAGGTCCAAAAATCCGCACAGCATCTGTACTTACACCAATAGATCGAAAGCGAGTATTTCGAGGAGATCGGATCTTGCTATCGCGATGTATACCTGAATCAAAAGGTGAATTAGAGTCAGGCACGGCGATCGCATCACCTATAGAAGATTTTCAAATCTGCTGCACGGTTCCTGAAATTCTCGATTTATTAGTAGTTGACGCACCTGTTTATATCGATGACGGCAAGATTCGGACTCGCGTGGTTGATACCCAATATCGATTGCCAGATGGGCGGTTAGGGCTGTTGCTACAAGTCACTCATGCTAATCCAAAAGGAGTCAAACTTCGTCCTGAAAAAGGGTTGAATTTTCCAGAGACGATCTTGCCGCTTAGCCCGCTCACGACAAAGGATTTATGTGACCTAGATTTTGTCGCCAATCACGCCGATATTATTGGTTACTCTTTTGTACAGCGACCTGCCGATATTGAGTTACTTCAACAAGAGTTAAATAACCGTTTAGGAGGTCGTTTGCCCAAACCCGCGATCATTGCGAAAATTGAAACGGCGATCGCGGTTTCTAATCTGCCAGAATTGATCGTTTATGCAGCAGGTAAACAATCATTTGGCGTGATGATTGCTAGAGGTGACTTAGCCGTGGAAATCGGATACCAAAGATTAACAGAGATTCAAGAAGAAATTCTTTGGCTTTGTGAAGCGGCTCATGTTCCCGTAATCTGGGCAACGCAAGTTCTCGAAAGCTTGGTCAAAGATGGAGCGCCTTCACGCGGAGAGATGACCGATGCGGCTATGGCTGAACGCGCTGAATGCGTGATGTTAAACAAAGGGCTGTTTATTACCGAAGCGATTACCATTCTCGATGATGTTCTGACTCGAATGGAAGCACACCAGTCGAAAAAAACACCCCAGTTACGCGCATTGCATTCTTGGTAAACTAATCATAAACATATAGATTTCAGTAATCTAAGGGTCTAAAAGTATATTTAACTGAAGGAAGTTTCTAGTAGGGTAGTGATGCAAAGTTAGCGAAATGATTAAAAGAAGTCCTGTACTTATCCCTTATTCAAAAACTCCTGTAGCTATCCTTAATAATGCGGATCTAATTTGTAAGTGCATCTCCCAGTAAATACTTTCTATTACAAGAAAGAAACAATTAATGCTTCTTGACTGAATAAATTGAAAATAGCTTGTTGAGTAGTTAACATAATCTACCGTACCCAAAGCTCCCTTGACCACCTCATTATTTCTACAGTACTAAACTATGGTGCTAGACTTGCTAGTTAACCTTACCTTATAGGATTTAAGACGTTTCTGCTCATACATCAACTTATCGGCTTGTGCCAGCAAGAATTCTAGTGAAATGTCATCTGATAAGTCGCAAAACTGCACACCCATGCTCATTGCTAAACAATAAGGATAATCGCTCTCTTGATTAAAGCGATCAAGGCTCGTTTGCAAACGCATCTGAAAGTCGATTGTCTTGTCTAAGCCAATCGGAATTAAAATAACAAATTCATCACCACCGAGGCGAGCAACAATGTCCGCATCTCGGAAAGTTTGCTTTAAAATCTGGGCTGCCCCAACGATGACTTCATCTCCCTTTTCATGTCCTAAGCTATCATTAATCTGTTTCAAGCCATCTAAGTCAGCAAAGAGAAGATGATAACAAGGGGACTGATTGCGTCGGGCAAGTTTTAGTTGCTGTTCTGCCAATAAAAAGAAGCCACGTCGGTTGTACAGTCCAGTTAACGCATCAGTTAGTGACATCTGTCGTACTTCTGCTTCAGCCTTTAGCCGTTCCACAATTTCTTGTTCTAGGCGTTGATTTTGCTGTATTAGTTGTTGTTGCTGCTGTTGGATGAGTAGTTGATTTTTGACTCGCATCAGCACTTCCAATTCCTGAAAGGGTTTAGTGATGTAATCCTGTCCACCTACCTCAAAAGCTCGCACCTTACTATCAATGTGATCGAGCGCGCTGATGAAAATAATAGGAATGTTTGCCGTAACCTCAGATGTCTTCAACTGCTGGCAGACTTCATACCCATTCATGTCTGGCATTGCAATATCGAGCAGAATCAGATCGGGTGGGTGACGATGAATCGCTTGAAGTGCCGTTTTGCCATTGAGTGCTTTACGCACAATATAGCCTTGAGATACCAATATGCAGGTTAAGAGCCGCAAGTTATCGGGTGTATCGTCCACGATTAGAATATTAATCGTATGAGCAGGTTGAAGTAGAGTCTCCATGTTTATATCCCTAAGGCTGAGTGAGAGTCGCGATCGCGTCCAGATTGAAGTTATCGACCAAAAAGTTCATCCCTTCGATGAGTGTCTGCTCCTGTGGAGGAATTTGAGCTATCAGGTGGCGGATTTGAGCATCATTCAAATCAAGAGAGGCCTCATGCACTTGAGAGTTCCATGCAAGTGACATCATGGAGAAATCTTGTGTCATCAGGGGCTTTCGTTCGGCAGTAGCTGACTCTAATGCAGCTTGATCGGAGTAGCAGTACTGCACACCCAAATGATGAGAAATAATCTCGAACAAGGCAACTTCATTAAAGGGTTTAGCTATGTAATCATCGCAACCTGCCTGCAAGCTAGCGGTATGATCATCTTCAAAAGCATAAGCGGTAAGGGCGATGATTTTGGTAGGAAAGGGAGACAAAGAATGATCACCTCTTTCACCCGCATTCACCTTCTTCTGCTCGTCTAAGCGAATCTGCCGAGTTGCTTCATAGCCATCCATGATAGGCATCTGAATATCCATGAAGATCAGATGCGGTTGCCATTGTTGCCATTTAGTGATCGCTTCCATTCCGTTCTCTACGATCTGAATCTCAAACCCAATCGGCTCCAATAAAGTCCTTAGCAGTTGCTGATTTTCGAGTACATCTTCAACCACTAGAATGCGGTAAGTCGGTTGTCCTAGCTGCAAACCTGTCACCAAAGAAGTTGTTTCTGGTTCTACTATCATCATTTCTGGCTTCTGCAAAAGCACCTTGCAGGTAAAGGTTGATCCATGATTCCCCAAGCTTTGAACGGTAATATCACCCCCCATTAAACGAGCAAACTGTCTACTGATTGACAACCCCAACCCAGTGCCCTGAACCTGACGACCTTTCTCAGTTTGTACAAATGCTTCAAAGATTGATTCCCACTCATGGGAATCAATTCCACAGCCAGTATCTGTCACTGCAACTGAGAGGACGAGATTATAGCAGGGTATTGAGGTGTTAGGGTCGCAAGTGTCGCCCTGTTTCGTGGTTCTACCCGCTTCTGCTCTGATCTCCACAGTGACACTACCTTGAGTCGTAAACTTGATAGCATTGCTGATCAGATTGAGTAGAATTTGCCGCAATTTTGCTTCATCACTGCAAACATAACGAGGAACACTCTGATCTCTTTCAAAGGAGAGCATTAAACCGTTCTGCGATGCTTTGAGAGCAAACATTTCTTGCAGCGATTTTAGCAGGCGGTGGAGGTTAAAGGTGCGTTCTGTTAGTACCTGTTGCCCTGCCTCAATACTGGACATCTCCAACACATCATTAATAAGTGCCAGCAGATACTCGCCACTACGGCTAACAATGCCTAAATGTTCCCGAAATTCAGTAGGAGTATTGGAGCTATGGCTCATCACTTGGGTAAAACCTAGGATGGCGTTGAGGGGAGTTCTCAGTTCGTGACTCATCTTAGCAAGGAACTGGCTTTTGGCACGGTTGGAGATCGCCGCTTGTTCAGCGGTTCGTTCTAACGCTGCCTGAGAAAATCCTAACACTGCCAGCATCAAAGTGTTCTGCATCATCTGAGCCGCTTCTATCTCTAGCGATTTCCAGGGGAGCGATGTTTCTTCCACTGTTTCTTTCCAGAGTTCAAAAGATTTACGCGGGGTCAGAGGTTTTTCTCCATCTGGTTCACCCACCGCAGATGGACTTGGATCACCTGCCCAGTTCACTGTCTGAATTTGTTCAGGTCTAAACCACAGGAGATAATAAGACTTTTGATGCAACATAATGGCGATCGCCAAAATACCACTTGCGGTATCCTTAAATTCTTTCGCAGGGGGATAGGATCGAACGAGACAGTCCGTTATATAGATTTCTGGTTGATTTAGCTGTGGCAGCCAGGTTAAAAGAGCTTGGACATCTTTTAGCGAAGGAGTTTGACCGATCAATGAAATTGACTGATCTAGAATAATTGCTACTCCCTCGGCATTAACAAGCTCAAGCAATTGAGTAGCATTTTGGGTCAAAACCTGTTGAATAAAATTAGGGTTATGCAAAAATGCCAACTGCAAATGGGTTTGAATCGCTTTGACCTGAGCACGATAACTGTTTAACTCTCGTTCTTGCTGATGTAACAGTTCAATTGAGGCAAACTGTCCTAAGAATTCGCAAGTTTTGCGGGTTTCATAATCTACCAGTTTAGGACTGTAATGATGACAGGCAATTAGTCCCCACAAACGTTGATTGTCTATCAATGAGATGGTGAGTGACCCTACAACTCCCATATTTTGTAAATATTCGACATGGCAGGGGGAAACTCCTCGTAACACACAATCACTTAGATCTAGAGATGGCTCGTTCGAGACATCATTGATCGAAATGAGACGAGCAGGGGTGTAATTAATATCGGGAATTTGGCGCACCCAGTTTCTAAGAAACAGCTGGCGAGCTGGCGCAGGATTGTCAGTTGATGGGTAATGCAGTCCCAGATAGCTTTCTAGAGGCAGCTCCAAATTGTTTTTTAAATGATTCTCTTTCGCTTCTGCAATGACCACCCCATGCTCATCGGCTTCAAAACGGTAAACCATGACCCGA
Source organism: Pseudanabaena sp. (assembly GCA_043786935.1). GTDB lineage: Bacteria > Cyanobacteriota > Cyanobacteriia > Pseudanabaenales > Pseudanabaenaceae > Pseudanabaena. Next base: position 8,486 of record JAYVVP010000274.1, read on the forward strand.
TCAAAGCCTGTGAGCGCCTTCACTTCTCTAGCAAGTGTTTGAGATAAGTCAGAAAGGCTCGAATTGCGAAGACTAAGGATTGCATTTTGCAGACGACTATAAAACTGAATTGTATGATTTTCTTTTGTGGGAAGTTGAGGTTCTAGTTCTAGGATCAGTGCATCTTTTGTTCGGTGCAGGGTACTTCTGAAGATCTGTGTCTTCTCCCCACAAGAGAGGGGAAAACCATCCATATCGGCTTTTCTCTCCTGCTGAGAGATAGGGTGGGGATGAAAGTCTTTTCGCCGTACTCTTAACTCAAATGGGTTATTGTAGTCTAAGTTGTCTTGAAGCAGAAATTCGGTAATTCGTTTAACCTGAGTACGGGGAAATAATTTCTGTAAAGATTGCCCCAACAAAGCTGCTGGGGAGATGCCAAAAAATTGCTCTACATTCTCACTCACCTGCAAAATTTTGAGGTGTGGCTCTTGCAGCAACAAAAGCAGTCCATGTGGTTGAATATAGCCTGGAGCATAGACAGATTCATTACTGCACCCCTCTAAGGTTGTCAGAGACGAAGGAGTGAATGAGGCTGATTCCATAGCAATTAAGGGATTCATCTTTAAAGTGGTAAGTTTGAGAATTACATAAGGGTGTGAATGTAATAGCAATGAACTATTTGTTTTAAATTCTTTAGGACTTAAGCAAAAATAATAACTTCAAAGCATTATTTTAACGTAGTAGCAATTCATGAATTGCCACTACATCTTGTCATTTTGTGTAAGTCCCATTTTTGTAAGACTTGGGGAAAATCTAGCTTCTGTTGCACCAGCTAATCGGTCATTTTCTAGTCTCATGAATCAGACTCACACCAATCCTCTAATTGATAGACTATAAAAGGGTATGAGGCATAGTTTCTCTGAAGGATTTTTACCGTTTTTTCTAAACATATTTGATTGCAACCTGTTGTAAATGTTTAAACTGAATTCGTAAACACCTGATAAAAGCTTATGCATGTTGAGTGGAAGATTATTTCTATTGAAATTACTTTCTTCAGATCACGAAACATAGTTGATAACTCTAGTCTGTTTCGTGATGTTTTGCGTCCCCATTTAGATATACAGGGGGTAGATACAGGATACGTGGTGCGGTTCGTTTCTGAGAAACTAGTCCGAAAGGGATAGAGGATCAGAGCCTTTATACCGCCTTGGGTTAAACGCCCATAAAGAAAGTAGAGGTAACTTCAGATTAGTGTGAGTGCGTCAAAATTAAGTAGACAAGTCTCACCCACTAGGAATGGTGTGAAGCCAAATCTTCCCACATAGACAGAGAAGAAACTCTGAAAGTGAAGCTGGGAAAAGGACGAGGAAAACAAACCTGAGATGGGGGTAACTCGTATAGGTAGGTAGTCAAGGTTAAACATCAGTTGAAC
>JAYVVP010000275.1:0-3536 GCA_043786935.1 Pseudanabaena sp.
GCTCATCATTTTTTGAATAATCGAAATTTTCTTTATATTCTCGCCATTCTCTCAGGTTAGAAGTTATGAAAGTTGATGGTAACGAATGCGAATAAAGCCTTAAGTCAAGGCTGTCAAGCGTTTGATTTAAAAGTGATATCATTAGTTTTCAATTAATTAAAGTTTTTAGCGATCGCTTCCGTGCAAGGAGAAACGATCGCTATTTTTTGTGAGTTCCAAAATTAGAACCAGAAAAGAATTGATTTTACGGATACGATAAAAGCGCACAAGTCCGAGAACCTGTACGGGATAAGCATTTAAGCGTAATGTATTTAGTTTTGATGTAGTGTAAATGTTACTCATGCCTTATGTCGATAAGTTGTGAGAAGTCGTGGTCGTAAGGAGGGTATGATCTCTTTTCGATCGCGCACTGAAATAACAATAGTCTTAAATTGTGTAATTATTATTAAATTAGTTATACAAAAGTTATATCGACTAAAAAATTTATGATTAAAGGTGCAGTTATTGCTGTAATTTGTCTCGCGATCGGCACGTTTAGCGGGTACAGATTAGCGGCAATGCAAGAGGGGACTATCTTGTATATGTACAATTTAGGGAAAACCATTAAAAAATAAAAGAGTTTTTTGAAATGTAAATATTATTTAAGAAGCAAAAACAAGGACGCTTTAACGCCGCGAGGCTGAAGATTTGTTGATGCTCGAACAATGGCTCACTGGTCTTTTTCTGCAAAAGCGAAGGTGATCATTAAACTACCCGATTCGCCAAACTCGCAATTTTTTTATAGGTTTTTTTTAAAACATTATGCTGAGAGGCATTACCCATTTATTCAAAAAAAACCGCCTGATATAGCTTTAAATATCTACGCTCTACGCCGCGAGGCGCAATCAAAACAAATATGAAGATTTCGCTATGACGCGAGACCCATCTTAATATTTTTTTGATTTGTTGTTACAATTATTCAAACAAAAAATAGACTTGGTACTTCCGCTCTGGATACTTGTACCAAATCTATTTTTTTAGGTGATTTCCGAAACCCGTAAACGGCGAACCTTTCACCAAATATTATTTCCCTACGTTGCTCCTCAGCATTGCGTATTAGTTATAAGTTACCACAGGTTTTAAGAAATAATATTATTTTTGTTCAGGTGTGGAAATATTTTTTGAGAGAAAGGATTTGGAATTCGTACGCCTAATAAGCTCTTCTTTGATCATGTGCATTTGGAAATTGTATTCAGAGCGAGGATAATTTTTAATAAATGAATCATTGATTTGGCAATCGGTACATCCACAATCTTCGCCGTGGTCAATAGTGCAAATGTAAGCATTGAAAAGGTTAAAATCTATCATTTTGATTTGTTGTTACAAGTTTTCAATTAAATAATAAAAGGGAGTGAATCTAATCTCTTATAGAAATCTGCGAGTTTTTGCGATCGTAATATTCCTGATTCTGCGATAGGACGAAACTCATCTAGTAATTGGGCGAGCATCTTTAGATCTGGGAGCTTGGCTGCAATATCTTCATCCAACTGCAAAGCCTTTCTTTTTTTAAGTGGTTGACCTGATGATTTTCTGCCAGCGCCCTCTCTCTTACCACCGCGAGTTAGTGGGTTAGATTTCTTAGAAAGAGTTTTATTTTTTGGCATCGCAGATAACTCAAAATTGTGAGAGCTTATTTTATCTGATTTGCGAATGGTGATCGAGTTCTCAGTTACGGAAATAATTTCGCCTTCTTGTTTGTCTAAGTCAAGGACGCGATCGCCAACCTGTAGGGGAAGAGGAGTTGAAATTAATTTATTGATCTGGCAATAGTCCATAGACCGAGGCTTTCTTTTAGGATCGGCTAAATTGATAACTCTAATGAATGCAGGATTAGGACATAGGTGTAAAAATTCGACTTCTTCACCTGATGCTGTTTGGTAGTAAGAACCTTTCAATAAATCCATGTTTGATTGCTTGTAACACTTAATCAAGTATAACATTGAATAGGTGTAACAGTTAATCAATCAATGAAAAAAAATCCTTGACAGGATTTTTTTTCTAACGCTATCTATTTATTTTTATAGGTGATGAAGATTCTAGGTGAGGAACCACAGAGAGCATTGGTATTTGTAACTGGTCGTATTCTTCTTCTGTTATATAAATATCTCTATACTCTGGATCTAGTTTTGAGAAGTCTGGATTTACTTGGAATAGTGGAAATTTGCCAAAATTGGAAACTGCTCTACAGTTTGGTATGTGTAGAGGACAAGTGTACATAGTTTCTATTCTTGCATTTGAATTAACATGATCTAACCTTGTAAAACTGTCAAAACAGTTAAATAGCATTTTATCTGCTTTGTTTAGAAATCCGCCCTCATACCTATAAGAAAATACAAACCTAGTTCTAAGGTGGTTCATTTTTGTCTTACTAGATGAGTTCCAGTTGTAGTAAGATGCGGAATCCATCCAGTAATATCTTTTCCACCAGAGCTTAGGTCGTCTTGATTTTTTGTCGTAGATAGTCATACTCTGAGCATGAGTCCAGTACTGGGTTAGCATTCTGAATTGGTTATCTACTTGTTCCAGAAACTGGCTACACCATATTAAATCCGTTCCAAACTTTCTAGATTGGCACAAATCAGCGAGGAGAGTCTTAGATGTTTTCTGAAATTCTCGGCTATTTAAAAAAATGCCAGCTTCGTCTAAACATACTATTGACTCTGGTAAAAATAACTCTTCTAGTTTTTTAGGTGCATGCATCTCAGTCACGCCACCGTATCTTAAGCACTTTAAAAGCCAGTTGTATTTTTTAAACTTTGCATATTCTTTCAATCCTTCCCGATCTAGAGGGAAATTGGTTACTAATTGCTTTTCTTTGAGGTTCATCATCTCAAGAGCAATTTTTAATTGTAAATGTGATTTACCAGAGCCGATCGAACCTGCGATACCGTGAATCATTTATGTAGCCTTAAATGGTATTAATTTGTAAATCTTTATTATTGAATAGAGAATAAAGAGGTCGCGAATTGTGCCGATGATTGACTCTATTAATGATTTTCCAAAGATGGGCATAAAGGAGGAAAGAGAATTAATTATGAATGAAAGTTTTAGGGCATCAGGGGTAGGGGGAAACGGGAAAGAAACTATATCTATTAGGGCGCAGATTAGTTGATTTATAAAACCCGCTGGGTCGGTGAAAGCTAAAACCAAAACAGCGATGATTGTTGCTAATGCTGTAATTGTAATTGGATCCATATTTTTAAATTGTGTATATCATTTTCATGGAAACTGCGATCGTAACAATCCATCTTAATGCTGTAAATAAAGGCACTAAGAAACAAAACTCAAATCTATAGTAGAAAAATGTGTAGGAAGGACAATTAAAAGAGGTTGGCACGGGGGGAGAGTAAAGGAAATCAAAGGGAAATTTTAGAGAGAATACTCTAAGAGCGTAGACAACAAAATTGATACGACCCGCCTTAACATTGGTTGGGTTTGCTGGGTCTTTTGCTAATGCTTTATCCTTTGTAGCGGCGGCGGCTGCGGCTGCGGCTGCG
>JAYVVP010000276.1:0-24396 GCA_043786935.1 Pseudanabaena sp.
CCCCGATGAATAATTGTCACAATCGCTTTTTGATTCGGTATTTGAGCTGCATGTAAAGAAACTATAAGGCATTCGGCTTTAAGCTCCGCTTCTGCATGGATGCCTTTAGATGCTAGCGATCGATTGATCAAAGCCGCGATCGCTTGGGGATCGCCTTGCTTTGCCAATTCCATAACGCTCAGTTGTGTCATACCTATTCCCAATTAGCTACAAATTGCCTTAGCTGTCATAGATGTCTTGTGTTTTCTATAGTAGAAAACTGCTAAAAGCTAGACAGCATTAGCTGCACGAAGCGTTATTTTACTCTTTAACTTTTAATCTGTCCTAAGCATTATAGCGATTTATTATAGTCACGATAATTACTCTAAATGTAACTGACAATCTTACAAGTTTACAAATTTAGAGACAAATTTTATACTAGTTACCATAAATTCCCAAAAAAAAGAGGCGCAAAGCACCCCTTTTCCTCTTTTAAGTCTTGAGTATTAGAAGAAAGCAAACAAAGTACAAAACACGCTATTTACTTTCTGTCAAAGAGCTTAGTCTTCATATAGGCGACATTCAGCAGCTTCAGGATTGTCGTCACAATACATTTCAAGGGAGTTTTTACCCTTTTCTTGCTTTTGATGTGATGCTTCAGCTTGTAACTCTTCAACAGCATCCCATGCAGCTGCACATTCTCTAGAAGCAGTACCGCTAACTTCGCAGGTTTCTCTGGCTTGCTTTAATTCGTCTTGAATCTTTTCTGTAATATTGCTCATGTATTTTATCTATTTTCTGTAATTTAAATCCTAACAGACTGAGGCTGGTTAACCATCATACGACAGGAGTAGAAAACCGTCTTGCAAAGGTTAGTCGTTAACCAAAGCCTAAAGTAGATGGTAACATTCCTGCCAGTACGATAAAGCCGATCCATACATTTTGACCAAATGCTTTTTGATATAACTCAGCAGGAATTTCAGCTTGAGCTAGTCTGTTACATTGCCACATCCATATTACTGCTACCGATAGGCACGCAAAGTAGTGTGCATAACCAAGTTGAATTTCCCATCCAAGCCAAATTAAGCATCCAAGTGCGATCGCTAGAAATATACTGATCGCCAAGGTCACATATTTTCCAAAAAATAGGGCACTAGAGTTAATGCCAACTTTGAGATCATCCTCGCGATCGCTCATCGCATAAATCGTGTCAAAGCCCATTGTCCAAGCGATCACGGCTGTCCATAATTCCCAAGCATAACGATCAAGTCCACCAGTAACTGCACTCCAAGGAATTAGTACGGCAAATCCCCAAGCGATCGATAACACTAACTGCGGCACAGGAAAAAAACGTTTACAAGCAGGATAAATCGCGATTACAGGGACAGCGGCAAGGCAAAGCCCAAAACTAAGCGGGGTCAAATAAGTCGAAAGCAAAAATGCACATAGCCCTGAAACAAACAATACGCCTATCCCCACTTGAATAGACAGCGATCGCTCGGCTAGAGGTCGATTTTTAGTACGTTCAACTTGTGTGTCAATATCGCGATCCCAGAGATCATTAATCACACAGCCTGCGGCGCTGGTTGCCAAGCTACCAAGAATTACGACACCCAGTAAATCAATTGGTGGCAGTTGTTGTTGTGTTTTTGATGCGGCGACCGTTGCCCATAGAGCAGGCAACATCAAAATCAGCCGTCCTGCGGGTTTGTGCCAACGCAAGAGACGGACGATCTTCTGAAATGTTGATTCATTATTGGTGATGCCAGAGGTCATAGAGAATGATTGCCAAGTTTTTTGAAGTACTTATATTTTAAGCAAAGTTGCTGATTACAGAGGTTTTCAGTATTGTTACGCTCTTACTTAGCTAATGAGTATCTCTATTTACTAGCAAAAGTATGAGGTTTTGAGATGCAATCAATTAAATCTATTTTCCAAAATTCATTAACTGTAGTACTTCTAGGGCTATCTCTATCAGTGTGTGCTGAGGTAAATGAGAATAAGGCAGTAGCCGAACATTTACCTACTGGCTTGACTGGTGAGCTAATTGATGACAAAACTTGCGATGGCACTGGGGGGATTCTTGCCTATGCAGAAACTAAAGACTACGCTCTTTATGTTTGTGCCGATGTCAAAGATATTTCTCAGCCTCGTTATTATCGCAGTGTAAATAAGAATGGCACTCTTGGCGTAAAGCTTACTGCGAAAACTTATAATCCTAATCAAGGAACTTATTTTGAGTTTTATAATGGTGATTATGTATACATGCTACAGTTGCCATCCGAAAATATTAAAAATCCTGTTTTAGTTGTCGAGTTTCCCGATGGTTCTGGATATGAGCAGAAGATAACTCGCTTTTTAATGAATAGTGAAACGCGATCACCTATATCCAAAAAGTAAAAAAGGCGGCGCGTTGCGTCTCCTTCTTTGTCAAATATGCTAGTATCTGTAGCCTGTTGGGGAATTAGCTCAGTTGGTAGAGTGCTGCGATCGCACCGCAGAGGTCAGGGGTTCGAGCCTCCTATTCTCCATTACTCAAAGCATTAATTAGAGCTTGATTCTGGTCATCAGTGCCAACTGTAATCCGTAGCTTGTCGGATAGTCCTGTTTGATTGAAATAGCGGACTAAAATGCCAGTTTCTTTGAGTTTTAAATAAGTTTCTTCAGCATTACTTTTCGGGGGAGTGGCAAGCACAAAATTACCGTGGGATTCTAGTACCATGTAACCAAGATTTTTTAGATCGTGAGAAAGTTTAGTGCGCGATCGCTTAACCTTTTCAGCACAGACTTTTTTGTAATCTTGATCGCGCATAGCCGCAGTTCCAGCCGCGATCGCGATCGCATCGATGTTGTAGCTATCTTTAACCTTGAATAGCCCCGCTAAAAGTTTAGGATTTGCTATACCAAAACCTAAGCGTAACCCTGCTAACGAGTAACCTTTCGACAAAGTGCGTAACACGATCACATTGTCAAACTCATGCACTAACTGCAACGCCGAATATTCCGCAAAATCGACATAAGCCTCATCGATCGCCACAATTCCTGATACGTGTTGCGCCAATTTACGTAAATCATCTAAAGGGACGGCATGCCCTGAGGGACTATTAGGAGAAGCAATAAAAGTCACCGCACCATTTGCAGCTATGAGTTCAGTGATCGGCAACTGAAAATTTTCACCATATGGGACTTCTACGATTTTCGCAGGCTGCATCGCTGACAAAGTTCGATAAAGGACATAGGTTGGCATAGGATATACAACTTTGCGATCGCCTCCTTCGGCACAAGCTCTGATCAAAATATTTAAAACATCATCGCTGCCATTTCCAACAATTATCCAATCCGCAGGTACACCCAAAACATCGCTTACAGCTTGGCAAAACTCATGGGCAAATGGGTCAGGATAGAGCCGTAAAGAATCACTATCAATATTTTGTAGGGCAGCGATCGCTTTAGGCGAGGGCGGATAAGGATTCTCATTGGTATTTAGTTTAATGACCTTGATACCAGACTTTGGTTGCTCCCCTGGAACATAGCCAGTCATAGCATCAATAGCAGGGCGGAAGTAGCTCATGGCAAATGGTGAAAATTCGTGTCAGGGTTAATATTGTATCGCGATCGTTCTAATGCTTACAGCGCTAAAAGCAAAAGGGGACGCATTGCGTCCCCTTATTAATAAACACACTAAGTTTTGTCTCGAAATATTGGTAAGACTTCGTTACAAAAAGCTTCAGTTGCCTTAGACCGATAGCGATTAGGATTACGAATTTGTAATAACATGCGTTTGATTACTACTCCATCGACACGGACTTGCTGCAAAGCCCCCATTTGCAACTCTTTTTCGATCGCCGTTATCGATAAAAACGCCGCGCCCAAACCAGCCTGTACCGCATTTTTGATCGCCTCAATTGAATTTAGCTCCATCGCGATCGTTAACTGGCGAGGATCAACACCACTATCAAGCAATACCCGATCAATTGCTTTGCGGATTGTTGATTGTGAGTCAAGGGTGATAAATTGCAACTTATACAACTCCTCAATCGGCAAGGTTCCAACCTGAGCAAGTTCATGAGAAGTTGGTAGAATTAGCGCTAGTTCATCTTCGGCATAAGGTGTAATCTCTAAAGAATCAACTAAATCTGCAGGAATTTCCCCACCAATGATTGCCAAATCCACTTGTCCATTTGCTACACTCCAAGCCGTTCGCCTTGTAGAATGAACATGGAGTTGCACGGAAACTTCAGGATATTTCTTGCGAAATAAGCCAATCATCTGAGGCATCAAATAGGTTCCTGTCGTTTGGCTAGCACCTATAATTAGAGTCCCACCATTGAGACTTTGTAAATCATCAATCGCGCGGCAAGTTTCTTGACAAAGGCTTAAAATGCGATCGCCATAGGAAAGTAGCAATTGTCCAGCCTCGGTCATTTGCGCTCTTCTTCCGCCCCGATCAAACAGCGGTACATCTAGCTGTCGCTCTAGATGTTGAACTTGCAAGCTAACAGCCGGCTGAGACACATAGAGACTATCGGCGGCACGCTTAAAGCTGCCTTCAGCAGCGATCGCCTTCAGAATGCGTAATTGGTCTAGGGTGAACGGTATATCGATCATAGAAGCAGCGTGAGAAAAGATGAGTCGGGAGGTTATTCAGGATTTTTTGCATTTAGAGGGAATTGTGGGGATTGCTCTCACAAACCGTCGTATGCGCCCCTATTTTTACGGATTAGATGCCGTATTAGATAGGACAAAGCAAGCATTAGGTCAAGGTGTACTACAAGTTGTGGAAAATGTACCAGAAGGATGTGAATCCTTTGAGTTTAACTTTTCTGGTCATGTTGTCTTTATCTATAAGCTAACGCATGGATTAGTACTACTAGTCCTTACAGATAACGAGCTTAAATTAGTTGACTATAACCGCAGCATTACTAAAATTAAATATTTGATCGAATCGGATACGTATAATACAGTCGCCAATTTTAAGCTTTTATTAGGTTCGGTGACCCAGACCTCCTTGCCAAGTACAAATTGGAATGCCAGTAGTCCAAGTGCCAGTAGTCCAAGTGCCAGTAGTCCAAGTGCTACAGTACAAGCTCAGCCAACGACAGGTAGCTTTTCTGATCCCAATATAGAAGCGAACGTATCGCCATTTCCTAGCTCTACAATTGAGGCGGGAAACCTAACAAATAACCTAACAAATAAAACTTCTAGTACGACCACAAGCAAAAATGTCCAGAGTCAACCAAATGTAACTAGGGTTCAAACACCTCCTGAGTCTTCTGCGTCAGCGCCTATTTCCAAGACTATAGCTAACAGTAACCCTACAAAGGTTAATAATGATAGTTATCCTAAGTCAGTATCAGTTCAAACTGGTTCACAAGAGTATAAGTTAAATGAACTTTTAGCCGCTTTAAACAAACTAAGTAACTTTACAACTCAGTATCTTGGCAAAGTCGTAGTTACCAATTATTTGAAATCTAGTCGCCCCGCCGATGTATCTTGGCTATTAGAATTTGAAGTTGATCGGAATGGGCAAGTATCACATCCAAAACAAGCCACGATTATTTGTACTCCAGAACAGCTTCAACAAATTCAGTCGTGGGTAACTGTTTATATCAAACGATGCAAACAAGTAATCCGTAATTTCGATCAAATGCTAGTGCAAGACTGTCTAGATGTTCGCCAAAGACAAATATTATTGACATCCGTTTAAAAGCAACCTAAGCCAAAAAAGCCTTAACTTATTGAGGTTTTGCTGTCAAAATTCTCTATAACATCGTAGCTTAACAATTCTAAGCAATTTAGCGGTGACTACTCTACGTGCATACCTTAGATGAGTTAGACTAACATATATGAAGGGGAACAATTAATTGCAAAGGCAGGCTAAATAATGTCTAAGCGCGTAAGAATTGAGCCTATTGCCCAAACGGCAGATATTGCAACAAACGGTGCACTACTATCTGGCTTAATGGGGGACGAGCTAAATATTCTTAAAGAATGTGGTGGTCGTGGCATGTGCGCCACCTGTCACGTTTATATTCAAGATGGCATGTCGGCTCTTAGCCCAATGGGTAAACGAGAGCAGCGTACTTTAGAAGTAATTACAACCTGCAAACCCAATTCTAGACTTGCTTGTCAAGCCAAAGTAATGGGCGAAGGTATTGTTGTTGAATTACCTGTAGGCATGTACGTCCAGTCGATTCAAGACATTGAAGCTTTAATTGGGCGACGTTGCGAAAAACCATTGCTTAGTCCGATCACAGGTCAAACATTGGTAGAAATTGGGCAATTAATTACTCGTTCTGTCGTACGGCAACTAGAAAATACCAAGTTTAGCGTTGGTGAGCAGTTGGCAAACACTAAGCGAGCTGATATTTTTGAGTAAAAATAGTTACAAAATTAAGCTTAATTTTGACCCTTTTACTTTGATCCGTCTATTAACAGCTTATTAACAGCAAAGTTTAATTCAATAATTTTTTGATAGGAGTATTTACTTATGACTGTTGCTACAGAGCGTCCCAATAGTGTCTCTAGAACTAAAAGGAAACACAATCACTACAGCCTTCAAGATTTTTTTCTACCTAATCTTGAAAAAGGGCTGATCGAAGATTGGAACGGGGCAAGAAATATCTTTACCAGTGAAGATTTTATTATTGGATTACAAGAAGGATTGGAAGAAGAAGTAGGCGAAGCTTCGGCAGCAGTAATGTACTCGATAGGCTGTGAATGGGGGCTGCAAGATGCTTTGTTTTTTACAAAATGGTTTGAGCGAGATTTTGGTCGTAGTATTCGTCAGACTAATCTACCTTTCTTGTTAGAAACTTGGTGGTGGCCGTTTATAGCGCAAGGTTGGGGACGCTGGCAAGTAGATATGAGCGATCGCAAACAAGGCTTCATGTTTATTAGTGTGTATGACTCGGCTGTCGCACGTAGTCTTGGCGATGTCGGTAAACCCGTTTGTCATTTGTATGCAGGTTTATTTTCAGGATTCTTTACACATCTTGTTAATAAAGAATTGGAGTGCATTGAGATTCAATGCTATTCGATGGGAGAAAACTATTGCAAATTCTTGCTCGGCGGAAAAAATCGCATTGACGCAGCTTCGTTTTGGTTTAATGAAGGAGCGACAACTCGTGACATTGAAGGTCGTTTGCGAAATGGAGAATTTCTAAAATGAGTATCCCAGACTGGCGTTTACAACCGTTACGCAGTTTTTGGCAGGGTGTAAATTGGGAAAATCGGGCGATCGCACCTGCATTGAGCTTTGACACAAGTAACAACAATGGCAGCGCTCCCGTATTAAGTTTATTAATGTCCGTAAGAGAATATTTCCGAGCAATTTCTTGGAATGGCATTCCTGAGATTGCGGTCACAACTACTGCAACTAAGTCAAGTAGTAGCTCTATGGATGAAAACAAAGAAACTCTTGAAGATTTTTTAGACGATATTTCTAAATTCTTTTAACAATCCCAGATATCTGATGCGAAGTACTGGATATCCTAAACTCTTAAACTATCTATCGCTACATAAGAACTATGATTCCGAAGATTCAAGAACTAATTAACCAAGCACAAGATCGATATCTCGCCACTGACGAGACTGGACTCATCGAAAGCTATGTTAGTTCATTACCCGATCGCCTTAAGCTATATAAACTTGTACGTGATCGTGAAATTGATATCTTGCAAGCAGTCGCTGATCAAGTGCCAACCGAGTTACCTAGCGTAACTGACGAAGAGCTAGAAGTAGGAATTAAAAATTTAATTCTTGTACTACGCTATTGCTCAATGGCAATGCTGTTAAATGATGAAAACTTTTTAAAAGAAAGGCTACTCAACTGGTTAGAGGGGATTATGTCTATGCGAGACATGCGTCGTCTCAACGAGACTCTTTATAAATTGCTCAACCAATTACTACGCCAACAGTTTAGTCCTACTCAACTTACTCTGCTCCAGCCTTTGATTACTGCCGCTCAAGTCACGCTAATCTACTAGGGAAAAACCGCTATGATTTCAGTCGCCGATCTCATCAAAGAAAATCGCATCCCTGCCAACTTTTTTGACTACAACTCCTACATTAAAGGAGATCTAGAAATTGGATTGCTAGAAAACCGACGTGGCGATCGACTGATCGCACTTCCCGACACATTAATCTCTGCACTTTATGCAGGTTTAGCCAAAGAAACAGGACAAGCATCAAAATTAGTTCTGTTTAACTGTGGCAAATGGTGGGGTAAAAACTTTTATACTCGCTTTACCGAATCTTTAGAAGAATATTACGCTCAGTCACTTGCTGAGATGAACATGATTACCTTAATTCAAAGCTTGAAAGAATGTTGGCAAACTCATGGCTGGGGGAAGTTCGAGTTCGATCCACAATATCAAGCTCAAGGACTTGTTTTTGCTAAGACCTTCAATTCCCCCTATGTCCGTGAAATTGCTGGTAACAAATTACCAACAGGCTATCTAGAAGCAGGTATTCTCACTTCATTTTTTAGTCGTCTCACAGGTCGTGAATTATTAGCTGTGCAAACAACTTGCGAATCTTTGGGTGCTAGTAACAATACATATGTAATTGGCTTACCAGAAAAACTGGAGATCGTTAATTCATTTCTTGCTGAAGGTCTGAGCCATGAGACTATTTTGCAAAGGTTACTTAAATAAAAAAGGTAGAGGAAATGCTTTGTGTGTCCTCTACCTTTTTATTTGAGCTTTGCTTTGCAAGGCTCACCTTAATTATTGATCTTTAGATTTTTGAGTAGCTTTAACTAATTGTTGCTGCGATTTCCAAGCTTCAGACAAATGACCAAAGTTTTTTTTAAACTCTTCGCCACCCCACCAACTGCCAACCCGACCTTCATCCCAAGAGGCAGAAATAGCTCCGTAGCTTAATCCTAAAACTCCAACACCCAAAAACAACATACTTATTAGAACAACTGCTGAAGTTGGCAAATTAAATATATGTTTGCTAACAAGAATGTAACTAGTAATAAATGTCGTAAGCCCCAAACCTGTAGGCACACCGCAGAAAATTGCAGCCCGTCGAATCAGTCGGCTGTTAACTTCATCAGGTATGCCTGAAGGATCATTCTTGGGATTCGGCAATGCGTTTACGCTATTTTTTTCAGAACTGACTGGAGCAGAAGAAGGTTTTTTTACTTCCTTTGCTTTTTTATTGCGATTATTAGGCTCGAAAGGAATACGTTCTGTATTCGATTTACTCACTTTTGCTCCTCACTTTTGCTTCTTCACCTAGACTTGTATAGTGTGAAGCCGTTGCGCTTGCGAGATGGGACCTAGCCTCTTACGCCTAAACTTTGGATAAGTTGTTTATAGTGACCGCGATCTTCAGAGCGAACGTAAGCAAGTAATCGCTTACGTTGACCAATAATTTTTAGCAAACTACGGCGTGACGAGAAATCTTTAGGATGTAGTTTGAGATGTGTAGTCAACTGGGTGACGCGTTCGGTTAGCATTGCAACCTGAACGTCTGATGAGCCAGTATCTGTAGGATGCTTTTGATATTCTGAGAATATTTCTAGCTTGCGTTCTTGCAACAGTGCCATAGTAAAAAACTTGAACGTGTCTTGATGTGTACTTGAATTATTTTAAAGCAATGGCGATCGCCATTCCTAACGAAGCATTTCTAAAAGCAACAGCTTTCAGACAGACTAGCTTAACATATGGACTGCATATTTTTGTATGTTTCAAAAAGTGGAAAGCATCTTTCCACTCCTTTAATTTATGGTTCTAATGAGCTGAGCCATTGCCGTGATATTTGTCAGTGTCGTAAAAGCCATTACGAGTACCGAAAAATAAACAACTAACCGTAAATAAAATTGTCAAGATCGGTAGGATGACTTTGAGATCAAGCATGGGTTAAGGTTTGGGATAAAATAACAATAATTTGTATATCTTAAACCTAAAAGATAAATGCGACGCAAAGCACCACCTTTATCTTTTAAGTTTTGCATCTTTAGATGCTGGCATCTGTGTTGTCAGAGGTTTCGCTAGTAGTAGGACGATAACTTTGTTCAAAGGCATAACGCACAATCTGAGAACGGTTTTCGAGATTGAGTTTAGTCATGATGCTGCTGAGATGAGTTTGCACGGTACGAGGGCTAATTTGTAGACGTTTGCCAATTTCTTTATTGGTAAAACCTTGGACAACTTGCCAAAAAACTCTCTCTTCGGAAGGTGTGAGATTTGTCCGCGATACAGGCGCAGTAGGCTGTTGAAATAGCCGCATATGCTCAGTAGGAGTGCGATGTGGTTCTCGCTTGTGTGGTGAGAAAAAGTCGATATCAGTTTTGCCAATGGTCATGCGATCGCCACTTTTTAGCAAAATGGGAAAAGTAATTCTTTGTCCGCGCATGAAAGAACCATTACGGCTTCCAAAATCAACAAGATAGAAACTGCCTGATTCATTGTTAGAGTTACGAGTCTTTGCATCGCCTCTCATCGAAGATTCAAAACTCTCATTTTTGGAAGCGCCAACAATTTGCAATGTGGCGTGATAGCGCGAAACCCATTTATCCGTTAGTACAATGGAGTTATCGTAACCTCTGCCAATTGTCCAAAAATCTGCGTTTGTAAGTGGAATCATTTGCTGTCCCTCATCTGCATGAACAATCAGATAAGGATGGGGGTGTAGAAGGGTCACTGAACTGTTAGACAACTTTGTTGTGTGCATCTCAATCAATTGCCAATATAACCTATTTATATATTGTGAGACGTGTTTAATAAATTTTGAGTTCCTTGACTAGATTCCTGTCTTTTCCTGACATATTCTGTAATTTGTTAGGAAAAACTCTAAAATTGTTTTACGCAGACAAATTTTAAAATCTCTATAGGTTCTTGTTGAAAAGTAATGATTTGGATTGCGATCTCTATACAGTTAATACTCAGTGCAGGATTGTTATGGGCTTCATGGCAAGTCTGGAAGTTACGCAAAGCTTTGAAAGCGACAGTGTTAACTGTAGATGGCTGGACGAAAGCTTGCGAAAATGGCTTAGAGGGATCTTCTCCCAGTATTGACGTTGCTCGTGATGGAATTGGAAGTGCGCGAAAACAATATCAAACCTTACAAAATCAATCAGTCAAAATTCGCAAATTAGTGTCGATGTTGGGTCGTGGTGTATCCTTTGTAAGTAATCGTTGGAAACAGGTTCGGCAAGGTCGGTCAAACCCTTCAAATAACAAATCAAGTAGTAAGTCGTCAGGCAGTAGGTTGTCAAGGAGCAAGAATAATGTCAAACGACGCAGGTAAATTTTTTGGTGGATTGATGGTTGGGACGGCGATCGGCGCGGCTATGGGTATTTTATTTGCGCCCAGATCAGGTAGAGAAACTCGCCAAGTTTTAAAGCGATCAGCTCAAGATTTACCTCAGCTTGCGGAAGAGTTAAGTTCTAATGTCCAGTATCAAGCGGAGCGGATTACAGAGCAAGCTCAGCGCACACTTGATGATGCGATGGTACGTCTACAAGAAGCGATCGCGACAGGACAAGAAGCTAGCCGTAAGCTTCAAGAAGAATTAGCAATGTCTATGAGTAGTTCGTCTAGTGGTTTGAGCCTGCAAATAGACGATCATCTAGATGAAGATGAAGATTAGTAAGCATTTATAAGAAATCATGTCATCAGCTATCTTTTTGTTAGGTTTATCATTTTTACTAGTAGTAGTTTGCTTGACGATTCTATTATTAACTGCGATCCCCGCTTTTCAAGAATTGGCAAAAGCGGCAAGTAGTATCATCCGCTTAACCGATACTTTAACGAGAGAGTTACCTGCGACACTTGAATCAATCCGATTGACAGGATTGGAGATAAGTGAGTTGAGTGATGAGCTTAATCAAGGTGCAAAAAATGCTGGTGAAGCAGTAAAGCAAGTAAATGATGGGCTAAAAGGAGTCCGTGATAGTGCTTCTAGTGCTTCAAATGCTACCAAAAGTGCATTTGCTGGTTTAAAAGCAGGCTTAAAATCTCTTGGTCGTCCTCGACGAAGGAGGCGATCGGATTCAGATTTATATCAAGAAAATTTTCGCCCTAGTAGTTTACCTGCTGGAAACTTAGAGGCTGGCGTAGATGATATCTCTACCTCCGAGCGTCTAATTACTCCTCCAGACAAACGATCTGAAGGTTTTATAGAAGATTTAACGCCAGAAGATTAGGAGATAGATGCCTTGGCTAATTCTTTTAGGATTTGCAGCGATCGCAAACACCGTTTACAGTCACTTCATAGCTATCGATTTGTAAACCTGAACGGATTTGCTGAAAACCTAACCCCTCAAAGGCATTCCACATAATATCCTCAATTTCACCGCAGCTTTTGCATCGAAAGTGATGATGCGGCTCAATATTTGCGTCATAGCGACACACTCCCTGCTCTAACAAAACTTCGCGCACAAGTCCTGAATCTCGCAAAGTCTGTAGCGAAAGGTAAACAGTTGCCTGAGAAGAAGTTGGGGCGTCTTGATTGAGATCGCTCAAGATCTGCTCTGCGGTTGGATGATCTTGGCGCTCAAGTAAATTTGCATAAACAGCGAAGCGCTGAGGCGTGACGCGCAACCCTTTAGCCTTAAGTACTTGGACAATCTTATCTGCTTGCTTTTGCATGTAACTTTGCTCCTGATTCTGCTCGTATATTTTTACTGAGCCGCTTTAGATAGAATTTTTAATTTTAAAAGACCGCCCTTCATTACCTATCTACATTTTTGGTGATTTTCACTAAAAAGTTAGCTTTTAAATAACGTAAAAATTTAGAAATGGTCTGTGAGTTAAACATCGTACAGATAATCTTATCATCCCCACCTAAGAATTAAATATATATTAATCTTTTTATGAGAACTGAGTAATTCTATCTATTGACTAATTTATAAATAAGAATTATTCTTAGATGTATTCAGAAACTTTGAAAAATCGGATGTTTAAGGTCTTAGTGACCTGAGATGCGTTTTATTATTTCTGAATTTCTTCTAACCTAAACATTTGATACCAACTCAGAGAAAAATATGGCAGTTCCCGAAATCGTACCAAACGTTGTTTTTAAGACTCGCGTTCGTGATGAGTCTGTAGAAGGATCTAACCCTTATCGTTGGGAAGACAAAACCACTCAAGATCTTTTCGCGGGTAAAAAAGTAGTAGTTTTCTCTTTGCCAGGTGCATTTACTCCTACCTGCTCATCTAACCACTTACCTCGTTATGAAGAGCTTTATACAGAATTCCAAGCTCATGGCGTAGATGCCATTATTTGTATATCCGTTAACGATGCTTTTGTCATGTTCAAATGGGGCAAAGAAGTTGGCGCTAAAAATGTATTCTTGCTCCCTGACGGCTCTGGTGAATTTACCCGCGCAATGGGAATGTTAGTTGACAAGTCGAATATTGGCTTTGGACAACGTTCTTGGCGCTATTCCATGTTGGTAAATGATTGTAAGATTGAAAAGACTTTTACAGAAGAAGGCTTCATGGATAACTGTGCTATTGATCCGTTTGAAGTCTCTGATGCAGACACTATGTTGGCTTACCTCAAAGGTACTGAATCCACAGGCGTTTCCGCTCCTCGCTTAGCATTTGTCGGCTAGAGTCAAATCTTTAAAGACGAATAATTTTTAGAAAGACTCGTAAAACAAGTCTTTCTAAAGTTATGAGATTGCATTAGTTGAATACAATCCTGACTACAGGTTGCGTTAAAAATATCGCGTTAAAAATATCGCATTTAAAAATATCGTCTTGTAAATTTGTACAGCCATGAAACTCTCTAGCAAAAATCTTAATGAAAGCATTGATACTCTCTACGATGCGATCGTGGTGGGTGGGGGTATGGGTGGACTTTCCGCAGCGATATACTTGGCTCGCTATGGGCTTAAGTGCTTAGTGATCGAAAAAGGTAAAGGGCGATCGCTATGGATGCAAGATTTGCGTAATTATGTCGGACTTGATCCGCATGTTTCTGGAAGTCATGTACTAAATCATGGAACTAAACAAGCTTTAGAGTGGGGAGCCCATCATTTACGGGGCTATGTTGAAGAAGTAATTGATGAAGGCGAGACCTTTGCTGTCAAAGTTAAAGTTGGTAAAAAAGATAGTATCTATCCAGTTTTTCGTAGTAAATACGTGATTGCTGCTTCTGGAATCATGGACAATTTGCCGAAGTTAGAGGATATGCAAAATGTCTATGAGTATGCAGGATATACGCTCCATGTCTGTATGATCTGCGATGGTTTTGATATGTGGGATCAGAAAGCAGTTTTGATTGCTAATACAGAGTCTCAAATTAATGCTGCTTTTGTTTTAAACTGGTTTACTCCATATATTTCGGTGCTAACTCATGGCTTATGCTCAGTTAGCGATACGATGAAGCAGAAGTTGGCTGAGTATGGATATCCACTATATGAAGCACCGATCGCTAAGTTCTTAGGTGAAAATCATAAGCTTGGTGGCGTAGAACTTACTGATGGGACGATTGTGGAAGCCACCACTGGACTAGTTAGTATGGGTTCTGTTTATCATAACCATTATCTCAAAGGTATTGAAGGGCTAGAATGGGATGGACAGAATTTGATTACAAATGACATGGCAAAGACTAGTCATGATCGCATTTTTGCCCTTGGTGATTTAAAGAAGGGATTGAATCAGGTATCGATCGCAGTTGCTGATGGCACTGGTGCTGCCACTCAAATTTGGCGAAATATTCGACGTGCTAGCACTCCGCGCAAATGGGAAGATAATATCAAAGTTCCAGTCACAGTTTAAAGAAAAAGCCTCGCGTTGCGAGGCTTTTTCTTTGCTATACGATTACCTTTTCTTGAGTAGCTTGTTCAATAGTTTTATAACAATCTTCTACACTAGAACCTTTTAACATCTGTTCAGCGAGGACAACTAAGACAGAACGGCGATCGCTTAGTAAATTACGAGCATTTAGCAATGCCCAACGCTCTTGAGTCATTGGATTTGGCAGGTGTGAAATTGCTTGACGCAAACGTTGTTTGTCATCTAGTCCGCCTTCAGTTTCACCCTCACACATGAGTTGCTCAGCAGCCAGCCCTGCCATGTAAACGGTGCAGTAGCGATCAAGTAAATTGGAAGAATTATTTACAGAATTAAGTGGATTTTCTTGCTCTATTTCAACACCGCCTTCTATACCTGCAAAGGAATCATCAGCTAATACTTCTCCGAGTGATTGCCCGACTATCCCCGCGATCGCATAGTTTACAACTTTAAAGCCAAGCACATAAGCGGCAAGAAAATGCCCTGCTTCGTGATAGGAAACTCGCTCTCGATATTGAAGCGATCGCGCTCTTAACCATGCTTGAAAATATGCTCCAAACTTGCCCTGATAAAAGCCAATATCAATGCCCCATGCACCGAGTAAGACGATTGCGATCTCGCTAGGTACAATTGGCGATAAGCCAACCATTGTGCCAACTAGGGACATCATCGTAATTGTAAATATGGCGATCGCTAGTAAATCTGTGGCAGTAACATTCATGGCAAGGTTCAAAGGTTAGGCAGATATTCGGGTTTCGCGAAGATACTTAGATTATGGCTTTTTAATAAAGGAACCACTACGATTTTGTTTCTTGTAGAAAGTCGCAAGACTGTCATCATCTCCCACAAACCGCCAATGCCAAGGCTCATACATCACACCTTGAGAATTATTGGGCGGAAAGGACATTTCAAAGCCGTACTTTGCTGCATTATTTTGCAACCACTGAAAAGCTGTGGTTTTTTCAAAACTCGTCGAGAGATTGGCGCTTGGTACAGCACTATCACCAAGATCTAAGACATAGCCTGTATGGTGTTCGCTATGACCAGGAGGAGCGCTGACTTTGGCGCGTTGGGCTGGAGTTTGATTGCGTTGCTTACTAATTTCAAAGAAAAGATCTTGCTGTTCAACAATTGTGCGAAATCCTGAAATTACGACTAGATCAATCCCCTCAGCTTTTGCGGCAGTATCCATACTCAGATAACTTTTTGCCGCTGCTTCACGGAGTCGGATTTCGTAGCCATCACCTGCTCTGCCGATTGTGCGTAGTTGATTTAAAGGAGCTTCTTTAAAGGCATGATGTCCAAAGAGATCGGGCGGACTTTCAGGCTCTCTAGAGGTTAGGTTTTGATTATCACTACCTACTTTGCTTGTAACTGCGGGAGTGGGTTTGATAAACGGTACACCTGTGGAAATAATGGCTGGTTGTGGTGCTGTGGCAACTGGTTGTTCGCTTTCTGTCGATGAGGAGACTATTTGGGTTGAATTTGCAGCATTAGCGTTCAGGACAAACCAGATGCGGGTGCTGACAATGGGGGATAAAAAAGCTAAGACAGCCAAACTATATCCCCACCAAGGAACAGAATTTAGCGATCTCGCCACTGGATTAATTTGTACTGATTGCTTTTGAGGCGATCGCTTGGGATCGCTGAGTCGTTGGGCAACTGGGATATCGTTTTGTGTTGGCATAGGTATATAAACGTTTAAGGTTTTAACCAAGGTTAAATATATAGTGTCCGATCCAAAATGCCAAAAGAATATATTTCTCTGCTAATCAAAATTTTGATAAAGTTACCAAATTTATGCTGATCCTTAGCAGAAGCTACACTTTGCACCGCTAATATTACATTTTTGACTGGACAATTTCGAGAATATTGTCATCGGGATCTTTCAAAAACAGAATCTTTTGTCCCCAAGGCATGACAGCAGGTGGCGCAATAATATTTATCTGCATAGTAGCTTGCTGATTGCATAGTTGCTGATAAACCTGCTCAAGATTATCAACAGTCATTGATAACAAAAATGGATTGCCACTGACGCTTTGCTCAAATTGCTCACCAAATAATTTTGACAACCAACTGCGATCATAAATGCCAATTTTTAACTTGCCACTGCAACCTTCTGCCCCATCAGGTTTGGCTGGTTTCTCAAAGCTAAAGCCTAAGACATCGCGGTAAAAAATAAGCGATCGCGTTACATCAGAAACAAACAAGGCTATGTAATCTATTTCCATGAAATACAAACTTTTTTAGGAGCCAAGTAACCTCAAAACTAAATTTTTTCTTGCAGAATAACTTCAGGGCGATCGCTTTCTAATACATTTACTTCAACAGTCTGAGATTCGGTCAAAACTGATTTTTGAGTTATCTCTCCAGACTGATCATTTTTCTCGTCAGGTAGCCAACTTAAAAGCGGTAGCGGCAACAAGCTGCTGATATTGGCAATTAAAACTAATAACCAGAGATTATTAAAATTAGATTCGGTGATACCAAGCAAATGAGTTAAGCCCGCCCCTAATTGGAACGAACATAAAGCCGAAATATTAATCACAGACATCAAGACTGCAAATAATGTCGCCTCAATGCCTTCAGGACAGATTCGCGCTGCTAAAACCAAAACGGGCATAAAGGCAATCCTGCCAGCAACGGTCAGAATCAAGCTATCGCCGAGGCTAAACCAGCGATCGTCTATACCCAGCAATCGATTGACATGGGTAACTAACAATAAACTCGTCAGTCCCAATAAAGTTGAAATAATCGTTGTCCAAAAGAAAATTTTGCGAGTAGGTACAGCTTTAAAGAAGCGCTGAAATAACCATACGCCCAATAATCCTGCCCAACTGGCAAAAAATCGAATTGTGCCGAGAAATTCGGGATTGAACTTTAGTTCATTGGTAGTGAAATAGAAGAAGGCCGTATCAGCACTCGGCGTTGCTTGCCATAAAAACAAGAAAGCCGCAGGTAGCCAAATGGCCTTATTAGTAAGAGCTTGGCGCAGTTGGAGAAGATTGAACTTCAGCGACATCCATCTCTGAGAATTTCTGGATAAAGTTGCAGGTTCTAAATTATTTGTTGATATATTAGGGGCAGCAGTATAAACTGTGGACATCCGTGGATCAGCGATCGCAAAGGCAGCAATTCCCACTAAAAATGGCAATATTGCCGTAACTTCAAAGACAAATCGTGCGCCGAAATGCTCTAAAAAATATCCACTTAGATAAGCCGAGGCGATCGCGCCAACCGATGAAGCCATCCAACTAAAGGACTGCAATGATCCAGCATCCCCATCTGTTTCCAATCTTGCACGTTGGACAATTAGCGCATCGATAATCGCATCAGAAAAAGCAAGGGATAATGAACCAACCGCAATCATGGCGATCGCCCAGAATGGTGTTGCTACCCATAGCGCCATGCTCACCCATGCAAAAATCCCTAAAACGCTTGACAGTAAAAGATAAGGACGACGACGATATCCAAATACAGGAAATCCATCAGAAATCAGACCGTACAAAGGCTTGACCGTCCAAGGCAACATGGTAATCCCAACCATTGAAGCTACTTCCGCAGGGCTAAGCCCCAAGTTATCCTTGAGGAAAAAACTCACGGCAAGTTGCGAGATTGCCATCGCGCCCTGCACAAAATAGATAGTAGCGATCGCACCCAACTCTAAGTCAAATGAACGACTTCGCAAGCTTTTGAGCCAGTTTGATTGGATTAGCACTATACGATTGCCCAAATATTAAGAAACTTTAATCTGACTATATTTTAGTCTTTATCTAGAAAACCGCATCTATCGAACGAACGCAAACGAACGATCGCAAAGTTGAAAACATTACAATGAGTTCCAACGTTCAGCAGCGGAGGCGACTGCTTGAGTGCTAGTTTTCTCTTTAAGCATAGCAAGCTGTAACTCTTCGTAAATAATTTTGCGAAGTTTCTCAATATCTTTGGCAGGAGGAATCAATACTTCAGATTGGGAAAGTTGTGATGCGCTGATTAATCTAGCGCGATCAAGAAGGGGTGCATCTTTGGCGACTTCAGTAAAATAGCGATCGCTTGAACTTTTAATCGTAGAAGGTAAAATATTTTCAATCTTTGTAAAAGCAAGCTGATTTTCAGCATTGGTCAGATACAACGCAAATTTTACAGCTAGCGCCTGATTTATCGACGTAGTTGGTACAGCGACATTCATTACTGCCGCACTCTTTTTACGGGTAGACCCAGTAATTTGAGCACCAATATCAGTGACTTTTGCTGTTTCTGGCGCATTCTGAGCCACAGTCTGTAAAAACTGAGGACCAGTTAATAAAATCGCTAATTCTCCTGCTTGATAGAGTTCTATCGCCTTACGATGTCCTTCAGTCAAAATTTCACGAGGGATTAATTGCTTTTCAAATAGATTTACCCAATAGTCAAAGGCAGCTTTGCCAGCCTCATCGTTAAAGGCAGCTTTGCCAGTGGTGTCGAGCAAATTAAGCCCCATCTGTACCATCGCTTCTAGGACTTGCCCACCATCCATCGTCAGCATAAAAGCATATTTACCAGTTTTCGCTTTGATCTGTTCGGAAACCTTAGCAAGTTCTCCAAAAGTTTGGGGTGGTTTTGTCGGATCTAAACCAGCTTTCTCAAATAGTGAGCGATTGTAAATAGTAATATCAGTCGCCACATACCAAGGTAAGCCAAAGGTTGCATTATCCAACTGATTTGCTTTCCAAATATTTGGGAAATAGCTTGCCTTATCAGTTTCTGATATTACCGTACTCATATCTACCAGAGCCTTTTTCTCCGCCAGTTTTGATGCGAATTGGGGATTTAGATTCACTACATCGGGCGCAGTCCTTGCCGCTACAGAACTCAAAATTTTAGTTTCCATCTCTCCCCACGGAATATCTACCCATTCCACTTCCGCCGTGGGATTCTCTTTCTCAAAAGCCTTAATTAAATCCGTCATATACCTATCAAACTGCGGCTTTAACTGCATCGTCCAAAATACGATTTTGCTTTTACCTGAGGCAGTCAGGGACTGAGAAGTTTGCGCTCCACAAGCTCCAAGCAGAAATAGCGTAGACAATCCAATAAACTTACGGCGATTTAAGGTTGAGAATAGATTAGGTGTCATATCAAAAATACTAGATTGAGTCTAATTATAGCAACCACCTTGGCGATCGCCATAATATTACTAGCGGCAAGCTGCTTTAAATAAGTTCAAAGTGATGACTTCATATCAGGAAAAAGTATTTACGAAGTTTTCCCGCTTTCTCAGCGCGAAGTTGATCTCTTAAGATTTAGAGTAACGTCATTGTCTTTAGGAAGAGTATCGCTAAATGCTTCAAAATATTTTTTAGCTACTCTAGGAAAATTTGGAAAGTGGAACTGAGCATCGCCATCGGCAATGTATGCCCAGAAGTAACGAAGCTCAGGAGTCATGGTTTCGGCAATTTCTAAAGGTATATTAAGTGGCGGTTGGGTGAGTAATTTTAGAACAAAGGAATGCGAATGATCGCCCATCCATTCCCGCGAGAAGTGCAAGAAATCTGTTTTTTCAGGAATTGATTTCACTCGAAAAGACTCAATTTCTAAGCGATCGCCTAACGTATCAGATACATAATTGAGAACGCGATATGGATGAGGATAGCTGACTAGAGAGCCTGTCGTAATGTCATAAAAATCGTAGCGATCGCTATAAGCAACATCCTGTACATGCAGATGTCCTGTAAAGACTAACTTCACGTTTGCATGGTGCAAAATCTCGCACAAGCGCTCAGTATTACCCAACATATAGCGCCTTCCCAGAGCATTATGAGACTGATTATGCATATGTTCCAGAACATTATGATGAATAGTCACCAAGTTCAACTCATAATCTTGGCGCTCAAGAACCGATTGCAACCACGTTAATTGTTCTTCATCAATCCAGCCGATCTGTTGACCTTCATCATTAAATTGATTGGAGTTCAATCCAATTAAACGTACATTAGGGAATACTTCACATTCATAATAAAGCTTGCGTGGTTCACTAAGACCACACTCAAAGCCAAACTTAGTATAGTGGGAAGTAAACTGCTCAAAAGCTTTTACGGTTGGGACATCGTGGTTTCCTGCAATCACATAGACAGGATAGGGCAGTTGCGATAGCCTTGTGGATAGCCATTGATGATTTTCGGGTTCGCCATGCTGGGTGAGATCGCCAGGTAGGAGCAGAAAGTCTAAATCTAGGTTGGCAAGTTGAGACAGCACCTCTTCAAATGCGGCAATACTGTACTCGACCAGATGAAATCGCGAGGGGTGATGCCAAACCGTATGTGGCAATGCGATATGCAAATCTGAGGCGATCGCAAATTTAAACTTTAGTGCCACCTAGATCCAAACCATGAATGATTACTATTCGATTATAAGGTATTGCTAGATTGTGCGATCGCATTCTTCAAACGCGCGTTTGAGGGTAACCGCAAAAGTACTTCCCTTGCCAACTTGGCTGACAACGTGAATACTCCCTTCCATTTTTTGTACTAAATCATTAGCGATCGCTAATCCTAGCCCTGTACCAGAAATATCGCCATCCGCTTGTCGTCCTCGAAAATTGCGTTCAAATAATCGAGACAAATCAGAATCAGGAATCCCTACGCCTGTATCCTGAATATAGATGTAAACTGTGTCAGGTTTAATATCTACACCTAGCAACACATAACCAAGTTTGGGTGTATATTTGAGCGCATTTTCGACAAGGTTCCCGATCACTTCCCTCAGGGCTGATTCATTGCCGATAACTTTTGGCAAATGAGAAGGAATATTTGATAAAAATTGAATATGTCGTTCTTGGGCAATTGCACTAGCAAAGTTAGCGATCGCTTCCAAAATTTCACTTAGATCAATAGTTGCTAATTCCATTTTAGATGGGGGTAACAAAGCCCTCTCGCTTTCGACTTGTGATAGTAAAAGTGGTGCAGGGCGATCAGCTTCACTAAGCAAATCTTGAATATGTTGAGTTTCGCGCAAGATACCCACCACAAATTTTTGGTTAGGATCTTCGGCAACGATTCGCCGTGATAGTAACTGAGCAAAGGTACGAATTGCCGTGAGAGGATTGCGAAGTTGATGCAGCAGTGAAGCTAAGAAATTGCTTTGTTCCTCGTAATTGCGGCGTTGGTTAGCTTCTAACCATTGATTGCGACGATCAAGCGCGCAAGCGATCGCCAAAGTATTCGCAATTTGTTGAATTTGTAATTGTTCATATTCGATCCAGTCGCGATCATCGCGTCCTGTCATCAAAAAGCCTAAAATCGCGTCTTCATAAATTAATGGCAATACAAAACTGCGCTGCCTCACTAAACCGCCACTCCCCATCGACAACGGAAAAGCTTCTGGCAGAGCGATTACCCCCTCATCAGGAAAAACTGCTACTTCAACAAGATGTGGCGGCATCCCGTCTGCTACATTTTCAGTGATATAAATAGCGCTCACCACTGCACCCAAACTTTGGGTCAGCAAAATAATTTGCGATCGAGCTATGGCTATAAGGTCTGAACTCGCAACAAGCATACAAGAAAATTTATACTATGGTTTACACCGCGACTAGCACAGCGATTTACACCGCGACTAGCACAGTATAGCTCTCACCAGTTCACAAGAGTTTGAAGAACTGCGATCGCCATGAACGTATGTAGGGTATGTGTCAGCTAAACTAAAATAAGTCATCTTTATGGAAATAAGCCAATATGCGCTTGAGTGAAGTTACACATCCTAACCAATTACACGGTCTCACAATCTCCCAGTTGGAGTCTATCGCCCGCGAAATCCGTCAAAAACATTTAGAAACCATAGCCGCAACTGGGGGACATCTTGGACCAGGACTGGGTGTAGTTGAACTAACCCTAGGTCTGTATCAAACTCTAGATTTGGATTGCGATAAAGTGGTTTGGGATGTGGGGCATCAAGCTTATCCACACAAGCTGATTACAGGACGTTACAGTCGTTTTCATACGCTACGCCAAAAAGATGGCATTGCTGGATATCTCAATCGACGCGAAAGTGAATTTGATCATTTTGGGGCAGGGCATGCATCGACGAGTATTTCTGCGGCTCTTGGCATGGCGATCGCCCGTGATTTGCAAGGCGACACTTACAAAACTGTGGCGATCATCGGCGATGGGGCGCTAACAGGCGGCATGGCCCTCGAAGCAATTAACCACGCAGGACATCTTCCCAAAACCAACTTGTTAGTTGTCCTCAACGACAATGAAATGTCAATTTCGGCAAATGTCGGTGCAATTCCTCGCTATCTCAATAAGATGCGTCTCAGCGCACCTGTGAAATTTATTACTAACAATATTGAAGGACAAATCCGCAATATTCCTTTTGTTGGTGAACAAATCAGTCCTGAAATTGAGCGTATTAAAGATAATCTCAAGATTGTCACGATGGTACCAAACAAGGTGGGAGCTGTATTTGAAGAATTAGGTTTCACCTATATTGGACCTGTTGATGGTCACAATATGCGTGATCTGATTGATACTTTTAAAATGGCGCATACCCTAACTGGTCCTGTCATGGTTCATGTGGCAACTACTAAGGGCAAGGGTTACAGCTATGCTGAAGCTGATCGCGTGGGATACCATGCTCAAAACTCTTTTGACTTGTCCACAGGTAAAGCCAAAACATCAACTTCTACTAAGCCTAAGCCCCCTAGTTATTCCAAGGTGTTTACAGATACTCTGATCAAACTTGCGGAACATGACAAGCGAATTGTGGCAATTACAGCGGCTATGTCCACTGGTACAGGGCTTGACAAGTTTCAAGCGCAACTGCCAAATCAATTTGTTGATGTCGGTATTGCTGAACAACATGCGATCGCAGTCGCGGCAGGTTTAGCGTGTCAAGGAATGCGCCCTGTTGCCGCGATTTATTCGACATTTCTACAGCGTGCCTTTGACCAAATTATTCATGATGTTTGCATCCAAAATTTACCTGTATTCTTCTGTTTAGATCGGGCGGGTATCGTTGGTGCTGATGGTCCCACGCACCAAGGAATGTATGACATCGCCTATCTGCGTTTCATTCCTAATATCGTGTTAATGGCTCCTAAAGATGAAGCCGAAATGCAAAATATGATCGTTACAGGACTAACCCACAATGGACCGATCGCAATGCGTTATCCTCGTGGCAATGGTATCGGCGTAACCATGCAAGACGAAGATTGGGAACCATTACCAATTGGTAAAGCGGAAGTACTACGCGAAGGTAAAGATATTTTGCTACTAGCCTATGGCTCAATGGTCTATCCATCGCTGCAAGTTGCGGAATTACTCAATGAGCATGGCATCAGTGCCACTGTAGTCAATGCCCGTTTTGCCAAGCCATTGGATACAGAATTGATCTTGCCACTGGCTAAAAAAATTGGCAAGGTGGTAACTGTGGAAGAAGGCTGCTTGATGGGTGGATTTGGTAGTGCTGTTCTCGAAGCTTTAAATGATGAGAATATTCTCGTTCCTGTCTATCGTGTTGGTGTTCCTGACTTATTAGTAGAACACGCTTCACCAGAGCAATCGTTCACTTCACTTGGTTTATCCAGTGGTCAAATTTGCGATCGCATTCTCAAACAGTTTGCTTTTAATAAAGAGACTGTTACTAGTAACTAGATAAATTAAAGAGATAAAGGGCTGA
>JAYVVP010000277.1:0-9855 GCA_043786935.1 Pseudanabaena sp.
TGCTGTACCGAAAAATGGATCGCCGCCAATCCAGATTTGTATGAGCATATTGAAGCATCTACTGATGAAATCGAAAGATTAGAGATAGTCTCAGCAGAAGTCCTTCAGGCGATCGCTACTACCAAAAATCCTGATGGTGTAATTGCGGCGGCTTTATTACCATCACGTGAAGTTGCGAATATTCATACGTTAGGGCTTGCATTAGAGACAATTCAAGATCCTGGCAATATCGGGGCGATCGTACGATCATCTGTTGCCGTGGGACTTGATGGAATGTTAGTAAGTAGCGATAGCGTAGATTTGACCAATCCCAAAATCATTCGCGCTACCGCAGGACAATGGTTTCGCTGTGCCATGCAAACCACTACAAATCTTGCTGCCGACATTCGCAAATTGAAATCACAAGGTATAAAGACGATCGCGACAGTATCGAAAGCAGAAAAAACTTATTGGGATTACGATTTTACACAACCAACTTTAATTTTATTAGGCAATGAAGGGAATGGATTGTCTGAAGAATTAATCGCACTAGCAGATGAAGTTGTCTCTATTCCCCAAAACGATCAAGTTGAGTCTTTAAATGTATCTGTTTGCGCGGCTTTACTGCTTTACGAAGCAAAACGTCAACGCTTAACTAGAGTCTAGAGACAGCAAAAATTATTGTCCCTACAATTCTAGTTTTGGCTACAGTAAATTGATGCTTGCTTGGATTGCCGCAGCCGAAGCGTGGAGCGCCTTTAGCTCATAGTCATTTAGGGGAAGTTGGATCGCTTTTTTGATACCTTGCCTTCCTAACTGAACAGGTACGCCCATAAATATATTATTTAAGCCATATTCTCCTGCAAGATAAGCTGCCACAGGTACAATCCGATGCCGATCGTTGAGAATAGCTTCGACCATGACATAGGCGGCTGCCGATGGGGCAAAATAGGCACTACCATTTTGGATCAACTTAACGATTTCAGCCCCGCCATTACGAGTTCGTTCGACTAGTCGAGCGATCGCTTCTTTGGTGATTAGTTCTGTAATCGGCACACCGTTCACTGTCGAAAATCGCGGCAATGGAACCATTAGATCGCCATGTCCTCCCAAAACCATCGCATTGATATCAGCGACTGAAATTTCTAATTCCATTCCGATAAAAGTTTGAAATCTGGCTGCATCTAAAACTCCTGCCATTCCCATTACCCGATGGGTTGGTAATCCACTTACTTGCCATGCTAGATAGGTCATCACATCTAAAGGATTAGTGACGACAATCAAGATTGCCTCAGGAGAGTAAGCGATCGCCTTTTCTACGACATCCTTTACAATCGATGCATTAATCCGCAACAAATCATTGCGAGACATCCCCTCTTTGCGCGGTAACCCAGCGGTGAGAACAATTACATCTGAGTTTTTAGTGTCGGCGTAGTCATTAGTACCAATAATTTGGTGATCAATTTGCGCGATCGCGTTCGCTTGCATCAGATCGAGCGCCATACCCTGCGGTTTGCCTTGCACAATGTCGCACAACACCACATCGGCAAGATTAGTTTCGACAATCCGATGTGCCAAAGTTCCTCCGACATTGCCAGCCCCGATAACGGTAACTTTAGGCGATCGATAATTTTGAACTTGCGTTGGCATAAGTATAAAAGTTGTTTTTTGGAAATGGTCGTTAAGAGCAGCGCTTATTTAAAACTTGATTGTGCGACGGTGAGCCGCGACCGACTCAACTAAGCCAATCGCCATAAAATTGGCAATTAACGCCGATCGCCCATAACTGAGCCAAGGTAAAGGAATTCCTGTTACAGGAGCAACGTTAATATTCATGCCAATATTTACGAAAGTTTGAAACAGCACAAACGCAAATACACCGATCGCCAATAGCGAACCGAAGTTATCTCGAGCGTTTACGGCAATCACCAGTAAACGCCAGCAAATCCCTACAAACAGTAACAAAACACACATACAACCGATAAAACCAAACTCTTCACCGATCGCCGAAAAAATAAAATCGGTATGTTGCTCAGGAATAAAATTTAACTGTGTCTGTGTACCTTTGAGCCAACCCTGTCCCCAAAGTTTACCTGCACCGATCGCAATCTTTGACTGGATAACGTGATAGCCGGCACCGAGAGGATCTTGATTGGGGTCGATAAATAGCAATAGGCGCTTTTTTTGATAATCATGGAGAATATTCCATAATAAAATCCCCGCCTGACCTGAGACTAGATTAATCACTAAAGCAATTACAGTGCTAGCAACCCGAAACCAAGGCAAAGATACCCAAGCCGCCACACCCATAAGGATTACCCAAGCAATCCAAGCAGGTAAGTACAACGAAAATAGCACTGCTGAAATAATTGGCGAAAATATGAGGGCTAACCAGCCTAAACTTGCTCCCGCCCAATAGAGCATCCCAATTGTAATCGCCGCGAAAACTAGCGCCGTGCCTAAATTGGGCTGTAAAAAGATTAAAATCCAAGGCGGTACTGTCACCCAAGCAACTTTAAAAGCATCAATTGGACTTTGAATAGGGCGATCGTGCATTACTGCTGCCAAAGAGATAATAATTCCCACCTTGGCAAATTCCGAAGGCTGAATGTTAAAACCACCAATCGTAATCCATCGCTCTGCGCCAAGGGCTGTTGTACCGATCGCTAATACCAAAATCAAAGAAATATTGGTAATCGCATAAGTAATCCAATGCAAACGCAGCAATTGATCGTAATGAAATCGGGCGATGGAAAACATCGCAATCAATCCCACCACACCTGTCACCCAATGCTGCCACCATTCAGTACGCCTAGCACTAAAGTCTGAACTAAAGATGGCAATCCCACCTAAAATCGTTAATAGAATCGGGAAAATCAGCAATAACCAATCGGCATCACGCCATTCGCGTTTAATATTTTCCCAACTTGGCAGTTCTAAACCTTTTACAATCATAAATTCAGTACTAAGTACTCTCTAATATAGCAATCGTCAGTAAAGCTAATTTATAAAACTCAAGAAGTAGATACTTTACGAATCATCTCTCCTACTTCTGTAAAACTAATATTCCCATCATCCCATTCGCGATCGCATAGTGTTTTGGTTGATTAAAGCCTGCGTCTTTTGCTAATTTTACTTGCTCAGAGCCAATTGGAAATCTGGCTAAACTTGGTGCGATATAGGCATATTCCTCGGTCATCGCAAAACGATCAGCTAATGGCACGACCACCCGATCTAAATAGAAATCTTGAAAAGCTTGCATCAAGCGATCGCTAGGACGATGAAAATCTAAAATAGCCGCCTTCGCGCCATCTTTCAAGACTCGATACAATTCAGCTAAACATTGGGGAATATTCGACACATTTCGCAATCCGTAGGCTAAAGTTGCCCCATCAAAGCTATTGTCGGCAAAAGGCAGACTTAACACGTTAGCTTCTTGCCATGTAATACATTTTTGAATCTTCGCTAAGTAGTTATTTGCTTTACCCGCCGCGATCGCCAATAGCTCTTTAGAAAAATCAACGCCAATTACTTCACCAGTAGGAGCAACCCGCTGTGCTAACAAAGCTGTCATATCACCAGAGCCACAACAGAGATCCAACCATTTTTCGCCCTGCTTGGGTTCACAACAACGCAGGGCAATTTTTTTCCAGATCCGATGCTGACCTAAACTCAACATATCATTGAAGCGATCGTAGACAGGGGCAATGCGATCAAAAATCTGTTGGATATCAGTTTCCGAAGGTTGAGACATTCATACACCTAAAGTTTATAGCTCTCATCATAAACCCAGAAAACACGAGCTTCACACCCCTGCTTTTCCTGAATTCAGCACAATCGCTGAACGAATAAATAGGCGGGAGTTTTGTCGTCATGCGACAATGGTTAATAATAGGTTCAGTGTCGGCAGCAAAATTTTGCCTAACTATGCAAAAACTTTGGTTTAAAAGCAAGCGATCTATACCATCGCCTCTAGAAAAAGAGCAAAATATATCTTCTCTTGCCATACAGTACGCAGATGAGAAGGTAGATCAGGAAGTCGTCATACATGAAGAAGGGGATAAAAAGGGGTTTTTGAAATATTTTCCAAAATCTCTTCAAAAACCTTTTATATGGAAAGGCTTTCCTTCATGGTTGTTTTTGGTAGTGGGAGTAGGCGGAGTTGTAGCGGTGACGATATTGGGATTGCAGTACCTAACTGTGCCCGAATCTACTCAAGACAGCAACCTCTCCTGTAAATCAAAAATTAACGGAGATTGGCAAACACCTTTTGGCAAAATAACCTTGCGAGAAGAGAGTGATAATCTGGTCGCAGGGAAATATGAATATGTTAATTTTGAACGCGGCAAAATTGTCGGTGAGTTGACAGGTAAGTTAAGTAATAATGTGGTGATTTTTGATTGGCAAGAAACTCCTAATCAGCAACCCAAACAACAAGGAAAAGGGATTTTAATTTTTGGTCAAGGCTGCAAGGAATTTTCGGGCAGTTACGGAACTGGCGACAGCACTAATAATTTTGGTGATTGGCAAGGTTCACGAATGTCAAAATAACAACTTTTTTGATTGCTATCATATTGGATAGATCGCAGCTAATGCAGTCCTAACAATTTAAGCAGTTTCAGGGGAAAGTTAGTTTACCGACATTAGCGAAAATATTTATTAAATATTCATTGATCCCAGTCAACTAAGAAAACTTGAGAAATAGATTCCCTCCTAAACATTTACAAAAAGATATTGCTGACAAATAGGGACGCCAACCATGGACTTTGAACTCATCGAAAAGCTAAATGAGATCGGTATAGCGCTCTCAGCAGAAAAAAATACCCCGAAATTGTTAGAAATGATTTTAAAAGGGGCAAAAACTATTTTAAATGCTGATGCGGGAACGTTGTATTTAGCCAGCGAAAATAAAAAGTATCTTCAGTTTGAAATCATCATGAACGATTCGCTTGGCACAATGATGAGCGCCAAGCGAGAGCCAATTACTTTTGAATCTTTACCTCTCTATGATCAATTAGGTAAACCTAACAACACAATGGTGGCAGCTCATGCCGCTTTACACAAAAAAACGATTAATATTCCCGATGCTTATACAGCCGAAGGTTTTGATTTTGCAGGAACGAGAGCTTTTGACACCAACACAGGTTATCGATCGCAGTCTTTTTTAACTCTACCAATGCTCAATCACGAAAATGAATTAATTGGCGTTTTGCAGTTAATTAATGCTAAAGATCCTCGTACTAATGAGATTATCGAGTTTTCTAAAATCTCTCAACGTATCGCCGAATCTTTAGCTTCACAAGCAGCGATCGCTTTAACTAACAACAAACTTATTAGTCAATTTCGTGGACTATTTGAGTCATTTATTAACCTTATGTCTGAGGCGATCGACAAAAAATCGCCCTACAATGGTGCTCACTGTCGCCGCGTACCAACGCTAACGATGATGATTGCGGATGCGGCTTGCAAAGCAAATTATGGAATTTTTAAAGATTTTAGCTTGGATGAGGAAGAGCGATACGAACTAAAGATTGCCGGACTGCTTCACGATTGCGGTAAAGTAACCACCCCTGTACATGTAATTGACAAAGCCACAAAACTAGAAACTATTTTTGATCGCATTCACGTAGTAAATACTCGCTTTGAGATCCTAAAACGTGATGCTGAAATCAGTTTTCTCAACCAAAAAATTGCCGCGATCAAATCTGGTAATCTCAGCGTTATCCCTATTCTTGAATCGGCGTTGCAGCAGAAAATTGCGGATTATTGCAGTGATCAGGAATTTTTACGGATTTGCAACATCGGCGGCGAATTTATGAGCGCTGAATATCAAGAGCGTTTACAACTAATTGCTAAATATCGTTGGATTGATCCCCAAGGTGCAGAAACTAATTTTTTAACCGATAACGAACTATATAATCTCAATATTTCTAGAGGAACCCTTACCACGGAAGAGCGCAAGATTATTAATGATCATATCGTCGTCACAATTGAAATGCTCGAACAATTGCCATATCCTCGCAATCTCCGCCGCGTGCCTGAATATGCTGGTGGTCACCACGAACGCATGGATGGCAAAGGCTATCCGAAGGGACTAACTCGCGATCAGATGTCCTTGCCTGCACGAATGATGGGAATTGCTGATATATTTGAAGCCCTCAGTGCTAAAGATCGCCCCTATAAACAAGGTAAGACTTTAACTGAATGCCTGCAAATACTCGGTAAAATGAAATTAGGAAATCACATTGATCCAGATTTATTTGATTTGTTTGTTAGCGAAAAAATTTATATGCGCTATGCAAATGAATATCTTGATCCAGATCAGATTGATGAAGTTGATGAAAACAAGATTCCAGGGTATACTCCATCACTTTGCATCATTTCTTAAAAAGT
Organism: Pseudanabaena sp.; assembly: GCA_043786935.1. Lineage (GTDB taxonomy): Bacteria > Cyanobacteriota > Cyanobacteriia > Pseudanabaenales > Pseudanabaenaceae > Pseudanabaena. Next base: position 6,373 of record JAYVVP010000277.1, read on the forward strand.
AAAAGCAAGGGCTTCGCGACCACAAAAAATTGATTTTGTACTTACTTATGTTTGCCCACTTTCGCTCTCAATATCCACAAGGACGCATCCAAACGGAGATGCTCTCAAAAATTGATGGTCTCCATGCTTTTAGGGCGATCGTGTCCGAAGGAGATGCGATCATGGGGACAGCCACGGCTGTTGATAGCGATCTCGAAATAGCTGAGGATCGGGCGATTAAACGTGCTCTAGCGATCGCTGGACTCTCTTTTGATAAGGCTTTTGATAATAACTATGGTGGATATGGTGGGCGATCGCCAATTTTGACGCAAGTTTCTCGCGAACCCGTAAACTCATTGTCATCAGCAAGTGTGACGCATACAATTCAGTCCGAACCAGCGCTCAACTATGCCACTGAATATGGAACTACGGAATATGGAACCACTGAATATGTACCTGAAGAAAGCTTTCAATATTCACCTAGTCATAATCCATCCAATCCTAGCCCTGAGACTGAACTAGCAGCAGCGCCAATTAAGTCCTCAGCACCACAAATTGAAATTGCCCCTGAACCAGTCGATTTATCGGATGCGATCTCTAAAATTGATGTAGAAATGGAGCGTCTAAGTTGGACAAAAATACAGGGACGCGATTATTTGGTGCGAACTTTTGATAAAAAAGCGCGATCGCAATTATCTAATGATGAACTATTGCAATTTCTTAGTCATTTAAAATCTTTACCCACACCCCAAAGACAATCCACAGGTGATGATTTCTTCTAATCTTACAAAAACACGCAAAGCGTGTTTTTCTATATCCAAGACAATATTTAGCATTTTGCCATAATGAAATCTCTTAATTTTCAAGAAGAACTGAGTTTACTGATTCGTGCAAAATGCCCAATTATTTATGTGGTGACATGGGAAGAAGAACGTGCAGAAAAGGCGATCGCTCAAGTTGCCAAGGAATGTGGTCCGCCCCGTCAAATGCTTTATTACGATTTAGTGCGTGGTTTTGAGCATAATCAGGAAGGCAAAAATAATTTGCTACAAGCTCTGCAAATTGTCGAAAATAGCGATCGCCAAACAGCAACTATTTATGTATTTCGCGATCTCCATCGCCGCTTAGCATCACAACGTCTAGATGAGATATTGGTGCGTCAACTTCGCAATCTCTATCGCAGTTTTCGCAATTCTCGCAAAACGCTGGTTTTGTTGAGTCCGTTACTAGAGATGCCGTCTGAACTTGAAGAACAGGTTGCTGTACTTTACTTCCCATTACCTGAAACTACAGAAATCCGTAATATTATCCAACAGATGATTCCATCAGAGCAGTTGCGAATGGAAGGAAATAGCCTCGAACAATTGATCAAAGCTTGTATGGGCATGACTCGCGATCGCATTTGTCATACGCTTTCTCAATCGATTGTCCAGAAACAATATATTAATGAATCTGATATTGATCGCGTATTGATTGAAAAGCAAAAACGGATTCGCCAAACTGAGTTTTTAGAGTTTTTTACGCCTAATGAAACCTTAGACAGCATCGGTGGTTTAGATAATTTCAAACTCTGGTTAGTGCAGCGCCAGCTTGCCTTTTCCGACGAAGCAAGAGCATTTGGGCTACCTAATCCACGCGGGGTTCTATTATTAGGCATTCAGGGAACGGGCAAAAGTTTATGTGCCAAGGCGATCGCCAATCTTTGGCGCTTACCTCTTTTACGATTGGATGTTGGTCGCTTATTTGGTAGCTTGGTTGGACAGTCTGAGAGCCGCACTCGTCAAACGATCCAGCTAGCTGAAGCCCTTTCTCCTTGCATTCTCTGGATAGATGAAATTGATAAGGCTTTTGGGGGGATTTCTAATAGTACGGGGGATTCAGGAACTAGTCAGCGCGTATTGGCAACGCTGTTAACGTGGATGCAAGAGAAGTCCAGCCCTGTATTTGTTGTAGCCACAGCAAATAATATCCATTCACTCCCGCCTGAACTGTTGCGAAAAGGACGATTTGATGAATTGTTCTTTATCAATTTGCCAACCCACGAAGAGCGTAAAGAAATCTTTCGGCTCCATCTCAAGCGCTTTCGTCCAATGGAATTACGCAATTTTGATATTGATCAGATGTCATCAATTTCTAAAGAATTTAGCGGTGCTGAAATAGAACAAGCGATCATCGAAGGGATGTATCGAGCTTTTCATCAACAACGCGATGTTAGTACCGAAGATATTTTAGGCGCTATTAACGAAACCTATCCACTCGCCAGTACTGCGAGAGAACAGATTAGTTTTATGCAAGCGTGGGCTAACCAAGGCAGGGCGCGTAGTGCTTCGCGAGGAGAATCAAGCGATAATTTAGAGAATATTAGCGCTATTCAAAAAGCAACTAAAGCAATGATCAATCAGTCAAAGATCAAACAACGTCCTTTACCCCTGCCACCCTTACCCCAAATTAAGTCCAATTCAGAATCATGATTCCTCATTCGACAACTTCCTTTGACAATCCAGATTTGCCGCAATTGCAGGCAATCAAGGCGCATTTAGATTTAGTGCTGCTTGCTTTGGAAGCTTTAACGGGAATTGGCTCCGATGAAATGCTCGCCGTTGCAGAAAAGTTGGGCTTAGAGGAAATTTTGAGCGATCGCATTACTCTGTGGCGCTTACGACAGGCTAGTCCATTACGCAAGGGCAAGGGGAGAAAAAAGCTAGATGTTGATGAAGCACGCGCAATGACCCTAATTAGCTGCACCTTAGCAGCGCAACAACAATTTGCAATTCGTAATGCTGTTGCACAGTTAGAGAAATGTACAGCCTTAAGACGTTTACCTTACCGCGAACCAATTTTAGGTGACTATCTTGATCGCTTTAACACGCTTTATCAAGAGAGGATGGAGGAGGAGGATCAAGCGCAACCTGACGCAATTCAGAGATTAGCGTTAAAATTACTAATAGACCTATTGTTTTATAGTTCACAAATCGGATCGCGTCGCCTTTGGGTTGCCTTGTTCGAGCGTAGTCAATAGATCGAACGAAGCTAGTCAACATTTTTAACTTGCGCTTCTGTCAAGTTAAAACATATAAAAAGCCATGCCTTACTCTTCGTCGTTAGAATCAAATACTTTAAGCCGTTGCTATGAATTGCCAACCTGTTTGCTAGAAGTCTGGACAGAGCGATCGCCCCTATCCGATTGGCAATCGCAAATTGTCGCCCAAAATTTGCGCTTTCGGCTACGATTAGCTCGAGGTCAGCGAGTGATCAAAGGTAATCAGCAACAAATTACTAATTTGATCGAAGCTGTCACCACCTATTGCGATCGCTGGTTAGCTCAAGATGATTTTGATACGCTTGATCACGCGATCGCGGTTCCCAAATTATCAAAGCTAAAACTTTCGACATTGCAATTGTTTGATCTGTATGAAAGTCTTGAACTCTGTGCCAATGAGTTTGTGATTTTGCCCAATGTTGTACTCGAAGTGAGACGACTCAATCCCAACTGGCTAAAGATTA
>JAYVVP010000278.1:0-3529 GCA_043786935.1 Pseudanabaena sp.
AGCTTTGGTCAGCGCCTTTATTGCTTCAGTCATTACGAAATCTAGATTGGTATTTTACGAATGGGCGTACTCCCCAAGGTATTTATCGAATGGAAGGAGTTTCGCTGCAACCTGATGATAATGAGTTTCATGCCTATGGACAATTTTCGCTAGTGAATCTATTTGTACCTTTTGAAGATGGAGTTAGTGCCTTCTTACCAAATCAAAAAGGTAAATTTACTGGCAATCTAAAAGCCTATCAAGCCCTTTTACCACCAACATGGCGCACCTATGCTCCAGTCCAGCAAAGCTATTGGGCAGGTAATGTCGGGCGATCGCTGTTTCGGATTCATGGCAGTGGAGCTGCGATCGACTTCTTCAGTAATAAATCTGCGGTTGTTAACGCCAAAAATTTTGAGTGGAATGCCACGTTGGGTTGTCTCTCGGCGATCGAAATTTACGATAATAGAGGTAGTTTGATCAAAGCTGATATGCCAAAGATTCTTAATGCTTTAAATATTGTTGGCAAAGGAAAAATCGAAGGCTTTCTCATCGTTGTTGATGTCCCTAGTCCCTCCAATCAGCCTTTAACTGTTGCAGAAATTGCTAATTACCTAAATTAAAATTTCACCTTATCTGAGCAGGTCATCAACTTTGATCATTTTTACAATAGCGATCGCCCCCTATTGATGATGCAGTTTCAAACCTTGTAAATAGCTGGTAATCTCTAACGATTTATATAATTTTGCCTAAACCTTTAACCGTAAACCTTAGCATCGCACTCTAACCCAGATGCATTCTGATATACTGTCAACAATATTGATGTCTTTATTCATGATTGTCATTGATTAGTTAAAATTTGATCAATAATTCTGTAAAGACACAATCCAAAAACAGTTAATGTTGATTAGGCAATATTCCTAACCTTATCTAATTTTTAAGGTTTTGAAAATTTTATGATTGCATTAGTTAGGCGATCGCTCTAAATCAGCGCAATTCTTAAACGAATTGAATGCTCTAGGCGATTTACTCTAATGCACAACTGGAAAATCAGGAAGGCAGTTATGGTAAGAGTCCTCGTAGTGGACGATAGTGCAATGGTGTTAGAGATGGTCTCAGCGCATTTAAAACAACATGGTATGGAAGTTGCAGAAGCCCATGACGGTGCTGAGGCTGTAGAAAAGCTTAAAGCTTTCACTCCCGATCTTGTTGTTACCGATGTCGTTATGCCTCGGATGAATGGTTATGAGTTATGCCGTTGGATTAAAAGTAATGCCTCTACGAAGGATGTACCCGTAATTATGTGTACAACCAAAAGTGAGGAGTTTGATAAGTACTGGGGCATGAAACAGGGGGCAGATGCATATCTGACCAAGCCATATCACCCACCTGAATTAATTAAAACAATTAAGCAGTTACTTAGCCAAATTAAGTAAAAGTAAAGAGGGGCACATCGTGCCCCTCTTTACTATTCTGATTATTCTGTAATTTTTTTGTCCTTGTGTCGCCTAGAGGATTTTTGTTGAGGATCAACGCCTTCAAATGTAGGTGGTAGCCAAACCCGAACTACCAATAGTAGAGCCAGTGCAATTAAAAATGCACAGGTAGCCATGACTTGCTTCCATTCGACTTCTAGCAAGCCCTTAACGATCACTTCTCGCAATACAGAAACGATGGTAACTTCCACAGAAACCCCAATCGAAACTCGTTGTTCTTGGAGGTAAATTATTAATAGCCGAAATAATTCCACTAAAATGAGGATAAATAGAATATCTGCTGTTATGTCATGAAAGTGTAAGGTGGTTACTAAAGACAGAAAAATCTCTTTAAGTTGTAATACCATGACGCAAAACAGCCCAATACATAGAGAAATAGCAATTGCGTCCTGCACTAATTCTAAGATTTGGACAATTCGAGTACGCAAAGTTTTGCCATGCCATGGTGTGATTGACTGATCTTTCTCTAGGTCAACTAAATTCTGCATATTTGATTTCCTTTACTTAGAAACTTTGACACAAATTAGCATAGTTTGTGCTTATATAACAATCATTCTTTTATAAGATATTCATATACTTGTTATAGCAATTGGCGTAATGTTCTAGTCAGAGAGAGCAGAAGTGTCTTATGGCAGGTTTTCTTTTCGCTTGGTTTAAAAAATATGGATTTTAAATTTTATTTAGGTTGTGCTGTTTGGGCTTATAAAGGCTGGGTTAGTGATTTCTATCCAAAAGGTAGCCGCTCAACAGAATTTTTGGGACTTTATAGCGATCGCTTAACAACGGTAGAAGTAAATTCAACTTTTTATGTGATTCCCGATCGCCAAACTATTGAACGCTGGGCAAAGGAAACACCTATAGAATTTCGATTTTGTCCCAAATTCCCGAAACATTTTACCCATAGCGGCTTGCTAAGCCCATATATCGATCAGGCTTTACAGTTTTTAGATTTAATGTCCAGTTTTGGCGATCGCTTGGGCGTAGTCTTTGTGCAGTTACCGCCGAGCTATAGCCCAGCTAACTTTGCTGACTTAGAAAATTTTCTTAAAGCTTTACCAACTAAAGATTATCAAATCGCCGTAGAAGTGCGCCACATCGATTGGTTTAAAACACCACACTGCGATCGCCTAAATGACCTGTTAAAAAGTTTAGGAATCGGTCGAGTCTTGTTAGATTCTCGCCCTATTTACGATCTGCCAAATGAGCAAAAATTATCTGAATCAGTGCAGCAAGATCGCTACAAACCGAATTTACCTTTACAACCTGTGCTCACTTCCCCATTTAGTATTGTTCGCTTTGTTAGTCACCCTGAGCTTGATTTAAATATTCGCTTTTGGCAAGAATGGGTAGCTTATTTGCAAGAATGGTTAGCTGAGGGAACCCAAATTTATTTTTTTATGCACTGCCCAATTGAAGAGCGATCGCCCTATAATGTGCGATATTTTCAGGGAATGTTGGAAAAAGCAAATGTTTCTGTACCAGCCTTACCTTGGGATAGTTTAGCGATCGCTCCAGAACAATTAAAACTATTTTGAGATTAAGATTTAAAAATAAAAGAGAAAAACGACGCTTCGCGCCGTCTTTCTCTTTATGGTTCTTGAACTATTGATCAGCGGGATCGCCGTAGGGATCTTCACTAGCAGGACGAACATTTCGACGAACGTTTCCATTTCCGCTATCAGCTGGATCGCCATATCGATCTTCGCTAGCAGGACGAACGTTGTCAGATTGGTTTTGAGCAGATTGGTTTTGATAAGATCGATTTTGATCCGCAGGGTCACCGTAAGGATCTTCACTAGCCGACCGAACATTTCGGTCTTGCTTACCAGATTTCTGCCCCAACAAATCTTTTAGCGTACCTAAAATTGAATCATCGCCATTGTTGGATTGCCTATCATTAGAATTGCGATTAAAGACTGCATTCTTGGCTTGCTCTATTAGTCCATCAAATATACTCATAAGTAACCATGCAGAATCATTTATACACAATCATATTAATGGGAAGATTCTAAGAATCACCATATCTGATCTAATTGCTATGAGACTAATAGCGC
>JAYVVP010000279.1:0-9747 GCA_043786935.1 Pseudanabaena sp.
ATGAGCTACCATGAGACAGTTTTGCATCTTGCCCAATGTAGGGTACAAAAATAGCGATCGCACTTGCTACACCCAGAAAACCAAAAGGTTGACTATTCACTATGCATATTGATCCCAGCACAACATCCTCCCAAGACAACTACAAACTATTAACCAATCTGGTAGTCCCGCGCCCGATCGCATGGGTAACCACCCAAAATAGCGAAGGAGTGATCAACCTCGCTCCTTTCAGTTTCTTCAACGCGATCGGTAGCAATCCCCTATATCTCGTTATCAGCATAGGCAACAAAGACGATGGTAGTCCCAAAGATACTGCCGCCAATATTATTGCTAATCGAGAATTTGTCGTTAATCTCGTCACAGAAGATTTATTAAGCGCGATGAATATCTCCGCCGCCAACTTCCCATCTGAAGAGAGCGAACTCACTGCCGTTGGACTCCATGAAGCCGAATCGAAACGAGTTAAAGTTCCACGCATCGCCGAAGCGAAGGCAAGTTTAGAATGTGTACTGTATAGCCAACAGCCATTAGGAGTATACAATCTAATCATCGGGGAAGTCGTGATGTTTCATGTGGATGACAGCATAATTGGCGATCGCTACCATATCAATGGATTTGCGCCTATCGGCAGAATGGGATCGCCATCCTACTATTGTCGGACAACCGATAAGTTTGACTTCCCGCGCATTTCTTACGAGCAATGGCAACAAGAGAATCTAATCGGTTAACGTAGAGCATTAGTAAACAGAAAACCAACCATGAAAACCAGAAAACTAGGCAATCAAGGACTAGAAGTATCCGAACTGGGACTCGGCTGTATGGGAATGTCCGAGTTTTATGGCAGTGGCGATGAACAAGAAGCGATCGCCACAATTCATCATGCTCTTGACCTCGGTGTAAACTTTCTCGATACCGCCGATATGTATGGCCCCTTCACCAACGAAAAGCTAGTTGGTAGAGCCATCAAAGATCGCCGCGATCGCGTCATTCTCGCTACTAAATTCGGTAATGTCCGTAGCGCTGAAGGAGGTTGGTTAGGTATTAACGGTAAACCAGAATATGTGAGAAAGTCTTGCGATGAGTCACTACAGCGCTTAGGAGTAGATGTAATCGACCTCTACTACCAACATCGCGTTGACCTGACCGTACCAATTGAAGAAACCGTTGGCGCAATGGCAGAACTAGTCCAACAAGGGAAAGTCAGATATCTAGGCTTATCCGAAGCTGCCCCCGCCACAATCCGACGCGCTCAAGCAATCCATCCCATTTCTGCTCTACAAACAGAATATTCCCTGTGGAGTCGAGATCCTGAAGATGAGATCTTACCAACATTGCGAGAATTAGGAATTGGCTTTGTACCCTACAGCCCCTTGGGTAGAGGATTTCTGACAGGTGCGATCGCTAGTCCCGATGATTTTGCTCCCGACGACTTTCGGCGGAGATCGCCACGCTTTCAAGGTGAGAACTTTGCCAAGAATCTAGAATTAGTAGAACAGGTAAAAGCGATCGCCAATGAAAAAGGAATTACCGCAGGACAGTTAGCCCTAGCATGGCTCTTGGCTCAAGGCGATAATATCGTGCCAATCCCTGGAACCAAACGCCGTAAATATCTCGAAGAAAATATCGGTGCGGCTACAGTGACTTTGACTGCTGAAGATATCAACCGCATCAATGCCGTAGCACCTCAAGGAATTGCCGCAGGCGATCGCTACCCCGCCCAAAATATGAGTGCGCTCAACCGTTAAATCTAATTTATGCTGAAAAACTTCTGGTACGCAGTTGAGTTCTCACATGCAATTACATCTACGCCTATGCGTATTAGAGTGCTGAATCAAGATTTGGCAATCTATCGTACGGAAACGCAGCAGATTGTAGCTATGCAAAATCTATGCGCTCATCGTGGCGCGGCTCTATCTAGGGGACAGATTAAAGGTGAATGTATAGTTTGTCCTTATCATGGATGGGAATATCAAGCCGATGGAACCTGCATAAATATTCCTGCAAATTCACCTGACACACCGATCCCGCAGAGAGCTAAAGTCAAAGTCTATGAAGCTCAAGAAAAGTATGGATGGGTATGGTTATTCATGGGTGAGGCTCCTGAATCAGAGCGTATCCCAATTCCAGAATTGCCTAATTTTGATGATGCTAAGCTCAAATCTCTTCATGGGGATTTTCTCTGGCATACCCACTACAGCCGTGTTATGGAAAATGCCTTAGATGTTGCTCACGCACCTTTCGTTCATGCTGGTTCCTTTGGCGACAAAGATCGTCCACAGATTGCTGAATTTACAGTAGAAAATTACCCAACTGGTGCGGGCGCAACTGTGATGGTCAATGCGTCACCACCTAAAGGTATTTGGGGCTTTTTGGCATCAAAGCAAACCTCAGTAATCAAAACTCGGACAGCTTTCTTTTTGCCCAATATTACTGTGCTAGAAGTAAATTTAGTATTTGGTAGATTACTTATTTACAGCGCTCATGTTCCGATTGATGACCAGACAACGGTAAGTAAATGGATTAATCTACGGAGCTTTTTTACTGGTAATTGGGCAGATGCAGATTCGCGTAAACGGGTCTTAAAGGTCTTCAATCAAGATAAACCGATTGTGGAATCTCAACATCCTCAGATTGTCCCCTATGACCTTAATACAGAATTGCACGTTCAATCAGATGCTTTACAGATAGAATATCGGAAAATGCGCCGTCAGTTTTTTAAGGATTAGTCGCTCTGCCATCCACACATAGGACAATTCCACTCAATGCGATCGCTAGGATATTTATATCGGCATTGCAGAAACAAGCCCGTAAACATAGGGTGAGTCATTAAAATTTGATACTGCTGCGCTCTGGTTAAATTTGGGGACATGATCGGTTTCATAGGTCACTCGAAATTTAATATCTGGACACGATTTATCAACATCTTCAGGATGGACTCACAGACTAGATAATTGCTATTTGCCTTGTGGAGACAGCGATCGCAATCGGGTATTTTCGGCATTAGGTTTATGGATAGACGATCGTTGTTCTAAGTAGAAAGTATTGATTTCAATTTTCGTAATTGCTCAACCTAGGTAAATTGCCGATCTATAAGGTAAAAAAGTGATAAAGTAAGAAGATGAAAGAACTTCCAGATTTACGTCAGCTAACAGAAGAGGCGAAAGAAGCCTTGATAGTTGAGCTATGGGAAGAGATACAAAAACTAAAGAAACAGTTAGAAAAGAAGCCCAAGAAAACATCATGGAACTCAAGCCTACCAGCATCGCGAGGATTTAAAGCTGAAGTAAAAAGCGAAGAGCAAGGGAGAAACAATCAACGAACAGGAAGCATCGGACGAGAAGGAGGCGGTCGCCAGTTGAGTGAAACTCCAGACCAAATCATCAAAGCAACCATAAAAAGCTGTGCAGGATGTGGAAAAGCGATAGGAGAATCGAGCCAGATATTAATGGAGCGATATGACAAAATCGACATTCCACCGATCAAACCAATCGTGACGAGAGTGGAAAGATATGGATGTAAATGCGAGGGATGCGGACAGCAGCAAATAGCTGATGTGCCAATGGGTATGGAAGCAGGAAGCCCATTTGGAGATCGGATAGCCGCGTTAGTGACAACAATGAGATACAGTCACGGAATCAGCTATAACCGAATGCAGCAAATGATGAAAGAAGTATTTGGCTTAGAAATATCAGAAGGGGCGATCGCCAACATATTATCAAGAGTCAAAGGACAACTAGACTCAGAAGTCGAACTTATACATGAAGCGCTCAAAAGCTCACGACTAGTGTGCAGTGACGAGACAAGTGCAAGAGTAAATGGCAAAAGTCAGTGGGAATGGGTATTTCAGAACGAACAAGTATGTTTTCATATAATACGACCTTCTAGAGGGAGTAATGTGATTGAGGAAGTAATGGGTGGACAACAACCTGAAGTATGGGTATCAGACTTGTTTAGCGCCCAAAAGACACACCCAGCTAAAGAATGGCAAGTATGCCTTGCCCACCAACTGAGAGATTGCCAATATGGACTTGAAGCAGGGGATGAGATTTTCTCTGGCAGAATGAAAAAGCTATTACTACGAGCTTTTGTGCTGCAAAGACGTTGGATAGATTACGCCGAAACAACACGCTATCAATATCGATGTAGGTTGAATCGAGACCTTGGGACAGTGCTTGATTTGTTACCCACACAAGAAGATGGAGTTAGGTTGAGAAAGCGTTATCTGGAGTTACGAGAAAACTTATTTCTATTCTTGGATGATCCCACGATCCCACCGACCAATAATGCAAGCGAACAAGCACTAAGATGGAGTGTCATATTTAGAAAAATAACAAATGGTTTCCGTTCTATTTGGGGTCGAGATCTATTTGCGATGATTCGCTCTATTGTCAATACTGGAAAACGACAAGGTTTATCTGCTTTTGAGTCAATTCTTGCTGCTTTAAACCCGCTGGATTCCCTGTTTCCTGTGAGTTGAGCAATTACCAATTTTCTAATAGAACAACTAATTTGCTTTCACCACAAGCAACTCATCCCAACGGGTAGTATATCTAGGCGATCGCATATCGCTACGCATTTTCCAATCTTGCCTAATCCCCTCACTGGCAAACCGAATCGTTCCAGAGCCATAGCGCATGTTTAGCAAGTCGATTGCCGCCATTAATTTTTCATCATGTACATCTACGGCGGGCGCAAGAAAATTCAACTGTACTGCATTAACCGAGCTTAAATCATTCAGACTAACGCCACATTTTTTATAACTGAATCCATCTCGGAAAATGCTAGTCATACAGAGCTTGGCATACCGAATTAACACTTGAGAGCTATTCGTTTCTGTCGGTAGAGATACGGATATCGAATTGCTATATTGCGGGTCATTAGGTTTGAATCGGTTAGTTGTCAGAAATACCCCTAGAACTGAAGCTCGCTGTCCTTGATGTCGCAATTTCGCCGCCGCCCTTGCTGCATGATAGGCGATTGCCTCATGCATTTGTGCCAACGTAATTACGGGCTTACCAAACGAACGCGAACAAATCATATTCTTTTGCGGAGGGGCGATCGCTTCCAATGGCAGGCATGATAAACCTCTCAGTTCATACATAATCCTGACACCGACGATGCCCATGATTTGTTTGATAAGCGATTCATTCGCATCTCGTAACTGCGCCGCCATTGTGATGCCATGCGATCGTAGTCTCACCCCTAAGCGTTTATTTATGCCCCAGATATCTTCGATTTCCAGATTCGCTAAATGGCGATCGCGCAGCTCGTCAGTCAGTAATTCGGCTACACCACTTACTGATTTCTTAGCAACACGATTGGCAGCCTTGGATAAAACCTTGGTTGATGCAATCCCGATACCTGTCGGAATACCAGTCCATCTAAGAACTTTCTCTCGCAATTTGGCGCAAAATTCCATTAGTCCATCAGTTCCCAAATGGGTGAAGTCCGATAAATCTAAAAAGCATTCATCAATCGAATAAATCTCGACTTCTGGCACAGATGCAAAAAGCACATCGTAAACGCGATGACTCAGATCTCCATAAAGTTCGTAGTTTGATGACAGCGCGATCGCTCCTGCGTTTTGAAGTACAGCTTTATATTTGTGGTAAGGCGCACCCATCGGAATACCTAGTGCTTTTGCTTCAGGCGATCGCGCCACGATACAGCCGTCATTGTTGCTAAGTACAACGATGGGTTTACCTTCAAGATTGGGATTAAATACTCGTTCACAGCTAACGTAGAAGCTATTGCAATCGACGAGTGCTATGCAGGGTGCGGATGGCATGAGTAACTACTCCCCATATTTGGAACTCAGTATGTTTGGTGATATAGATTGTCTGGCAATTGGGTTTTTCCGATAACAGCCTTAGCTGTCGCCGATTTTGCTTGACGCGGCGCACTACTAACTCACCATTCGCGGCTACCACAATTTTGCTGTCAGTTGGCTCTACAGAGCGATCAACAATCAAGAGATCGCCATGCTGCAAACCACTTTCAAGCATTGGTTCACCCTCAAATCGCATAAAAAAAGTCGCTGTGGGCTGATTTATCAAGTAACGATTGAGATCTAAGCAATCTTCGAGATGATCGTCCGCAGGAGAGGGAAATCCCGCCGAAATCGCGTTAGAAAATAGTGGCAGCAAGACTAATGAATCAGAACAAGGCTTTTTAATCTGACTGATAGTAGCCATAGGTATGCATAAATCATTTTATGATTATCGTACAGTATTCAAAGTGTTTATGTCACGCTAAGCGATCCTCAGAGGCGATCTTGGTTTGTAACGGTTAGCAATCGACTTTTTACTCTGTGGGCATTGTAGAGACAGCGATCGCAGTGGGTTATTTTGGGCATTGGTTAGTGGACAGGTGAACGTTGTTCTAGGAAAAAGTATTGATTTCAATTTTCTATTAGTACAACTAAATAGCGATCACACCTAAATCAACTTATCCAAGCTGTGCACAACCATTCGACTAGGGGTAAGAATCATCTTTACTCTGAGCATAGGTTTACTAATCAAAAGACTTATTTCAAATGACATAAATATGAAGCTAATCGTGAAAAAGGATTGCGAAACAAATGGCACAATGTTAAGTTTTATTACATTCAATAGAATTTAGACAGGTAATTGCTATGTCCCCTATTTTTTCTCCTAACTTCAACGACTTTGAAAATATTAGCCAAACTCAAGCTTGGTCTCTCTTTTTTGCGTTTGGACGAAATGCTGACCTATTAGGTTCAGGTCCCTTAAATGGTCGCTTTTTCACTTTATCTCTGACAGCAGCAGTGGTTGCAGCAGTTGTGGAAGTATTAATTTTATCTATCTAGCCCAAGATTCTACTAATCGAAAGATGGCAAAAAAGAAATGATTTTAAAATTTATTGTTGCGTTACTCACCTCAAAGATTTCTCGTGGAAATAGAGCATTTCCACAGGGGAAAAACAGAATGTCTAACGCCATGCGGTTTTATAAATTGCGCTTTATTGGCTCTTTCCGATATGGCGATCTGTAAAGCTGTGGAGATAAATCTAGTCACATTTTGCGAAACATATGATCGGCTCAAAATTTGCGATGGATACTTTCAGCCCAATCGTCAAGCAGACTTTGCACTGAAGCTTAATGTAAGTCATTCTCAAATCATATAAGAAGCACCCTAGACATTATCTAGGGTGCTTCTTAGTTGTAAGCACTGGGGGCATTGTAGAGACAGCGATCGCACTTTGGTAACATGACTAGGACATAGAGAGAATAAAACCTAAGGAATAAAAGTAATGCTGGTTAGGAATCTTAACGAATGTGAGGAGTTTATCGCAGGTGACGGGACTTTGTTGCGAGAGCTATTGCACCCTGATAAACAGCCTCTTGCTTTAGGTTATAGCCTAGCGCATGCGATCGTACCAGTGGGAAAAATTTCTCAACCCCATTCTCTATCAACTTCTGAGGTTTATTACATATTGACGGGGACAGGCGTAATGCACATTGACAATGAGGTACAAGATGTCGGTGTTGGTGATGCGATCTATATCCCACCTAATGCTAAACAATTTATTCGCAATAGTGGCAAGGAGCCATTAATCTTTATCTGTATGGTCGATCCTGCTTGGCGCAAAGAAGATGAAACTATTTATGAATCTTAGCGAGTATGTTCTGTTCTGATAGAAAACCAAAATTAGTATTTCTGCTAGAACGGATGTAAACGTTTACAGTGGCTTGTCACGGTATCCGATCCAATGCGCGATCGCACTTTGTAACAGTTAGCGATCCAACGATCGCAGTATGGACTTATCTTAATTTTCTTGGGGAATTGGTTGTGATGTAGAAAACAGCTTGGGTAACAACAATCCAGTTCTTGTTTTGTATGCCTCAAATTCAGGATATCGGGAAAGAGATTTATCTTTTTTGAGCATATTGGGAAGAAAGATTCCTGCAAAGAAACCACCAAGAATTACGAAAGGAATCCAATGCTGCGCCAACATTGCAAAACTAATGTATATCAAAATCTCACCTAAATAGTTAGGATTGCGCGAACGAGTAAAAAAACCTTCCGTAATCAAGCCAGTTTTATATTTGAGTGTATAGTACTTTTGAGCATCACTCCCATAGGTAAAAAAGACACCCAATAAATTAATAACTACTGCCAAAGCAATCAAAATATTGGATGGTTCCGAACCACTACTGATTAAGATAAATGGCGCTATCCAGTAAAGTCCAATCACAAAAAAAGTAAATATTACTGTTCCCACTGGAAAATCCTGTTCCCATTGCTTATCTGGATAAAATTGGTCTTTAAGTAACCAAAGAATCCCGTAGCCACCATGCAAAGCCAGATAAATAAAAGCAGCTAATGTAAAGTTGTTGTAAGCTGCCATTAAAGATAGGACAACTATAGATGTCAGTCCCTTATGCAGATTGATTGCATGTTTGATTTTCATGAATTTTATCTTTAATTAAAAAAGTTACTTGTAATGCTAGCAGTTCCTTAGAAGTGGTTTGAAATAATTAGTACAAAATTCCTAGAAGATCGCAGTATGGTCATATCAACCAAAATTAGACTTTACTCATGACTGCCAAAGAAATCACTGATCGCCTCACGACCCTATCCAAAGATTTGCTATTCATCAGTGAATCCGAATATCCTCTAGAACCGTTTACTAGGGAATCAGTAACCCTCGTACCTGAAACCATCCTGTCGCGATCGCTGAAACCATCAGATACTGCTATTGAATCTATTACTCTAGAAG
Source organism: Pseudanabaena sp. (assembly GCA_043786935.1). GTDB lineage: Bacteria > Cyanobacteriota > Cyanobacteriia > Pseudanabaenales > Pseudanabaenaceae > Pseudanabaena. The sequence goes on from JAYVVP010000279.1 coordinate 8,743, forward strand.
ACTTCTTTTCAACCGTTGTCAGCGATCAAGATTGGTTTGCCGATTTTGATAAACCCTAATTTCTCTCATCGTAGTCATGTGTGGAGATATGGACTTCATATATTTGGATAAGGTTTTGTTTTAACCAACCGTCAAATGTTGTAGGTGATCGCCTAAAGCTCAAGTTAAAAAACAGCCCAACCACTCAATCAAGAAATGCACCTGCTTATCCCCAGGAAGAAGAGCCAGACTCGTGATCTTAATTTTGCCCTTCTCGAAAGTAAAACGATAATAGAACTCAATCGGGATCTTCGCATGAAGTAACTCCCAAAGCGAATCCGTCAGCTTCGAGTCCAGAAACAGATCGCGCCCATCCTCTGAAGCATAAATGCGAAACACCCCAACCTTACGCGCCACTAACTTCAGTTCCATGACCCTGAGTAACACCTGAGTTTCTTCAGGCAAAGCCCCATACAGCCCTTCCCAAACCGCAGCCAACTTGACAATCTCCTCCTTCGACTTCACCTTCGCCAAAGTCAAATAAGCATTAATCTTTGTCTCCCCCGCCATATAAGTATCAGGAATAAAAGCAACCAAACGCGGCAACTGAAGCTCAGTATCAGTAACTTCAGGCAAAATCTTACCGCGTAACTCATTAATATATTCCTGAAGCAAATCCATGTAGAGTGCAAAGCCAATCACATCCGCCTGACCCGACTGCTCCTCACCCAAAAGATCCCCCAAACCACGAATCTCCATATCGCGCATCGCCAGTTGATAACCCGAACCAAGCTGACTAAATTCCTGAATCGCATCCAATCTCTTCTTCGCGGCATCCGTCAGATCAAGATTAGGAGGATACAGCAAATAAGCATGAGCCTGAATCCCCGCCCGACCAACGCGACCACGCAATTGATAAAGTTGAGCTAAACCCAACTTATGAGCATCCTCAATCACAATCGTATTCACACGCGGAATATCCAAACCCGACTCAATAATCGTCGTACAGAGGAGAATATCCGCCTC
>JAYVVP010000280.1:0-3479 GCA_043786935.1 Pseudanabaena sp.
GGATGTTAATATTTTGATGAACTCAGAGCAGATATCAAAAACTTTAAAACACATCTTTTCTTTAGTTCCTTTGCCTATTCTTTGACTGGGAAGGGAGTAGCACAGGTTTTTATAGCCTATTTCAAACCTTACCATTAGAAATTCGGCAAGGTTTTCTACAGCTTTTATTTCAAAATAATTCCACCGAATTAGAGGACTCTATCCTATATTTAGCTTGTGAAAACTCCAGCAATGAAGGCTTTTTATCTGAATTAGAGTCGCAATCTCTCTTAGAGAGTTTGCCTCAATGAAATATCAAATTGCCAAACGCTTCAAAAAAGATTTAGATAAAATTAACGACCAAAAGATTCTCGCAAAAGTTAGAAAATGTATTGAAGCAATTGGCAGTTCTCAAACACTGTCCGAAATCCCCGATCTTGAGCCACTAAAAGGTTTTTCAGGATACTATCCGCATTAAATTTGATTACGGTTACCCTATCGGGATTTTTTGGGATGGAGAAGTTATTGAAATCCTCAAAATAGAAAGCCGTGAAGGATTTTACAAGAATTTTCCTTGATCGCATTATACATGGGTATCAGATGCCTAATCTTGATGAGCCTACAAAACAATTGCAAGTGATTGTTAATGGATTAGTTACAATGTGGAAACGTAAGGATTCAGGTGAGAATAGGGATAAGAGAGATAGAAGATAGAACTATCGGTAACGGTCTGTAGCTAATACTAGCCTGGTTGAGCAAAGTCAAAGACTTATCTAAAATACAAATCATTTCGGGCGTTACAAATAAATAAACTCAACATAACTAAAGAGTCGCAGGGCAAAGTCCCGCTTTAGTTTTCACCAGTTGTTATGGCATAAAATACTTACTTTGCTTTGTTACGTTTAAATTAACCGACAAACAATTTGATGCTTTTAGTTAGCATTCAAAGCACTATATCCGCGATAATAATTTTGAAGCGCGATCGCGTCTTTACTAATTGCCAATATTGTTAGCAGATATCTGACTTCATGTTCACTTTCGCATTGCCCAAAGGCTCACTGTTAAAAGATTCCATTAGCTTACTCCAAGCAGTTGGACTCGACTTTAGTGCATTTTTAGATGCCTCTAACCGTCAATTGCAAATTACCGATCCCACAGGAACCGCAAAAGCACTGCTAGTGAGGGCGCAAGATGTGCCTGTGTATGTGGAATATGGACAGGCTCAAGCTGGTATCGTCGGTGAAGATGTACTCCGCGAAAAGACTCCTAAGGTGGCTAGGTTACTTGATTTAAGATTTGGTGGTTGTCGGATGTCGATCGCTGTTGCAGGAGAAAGCCGCTATCGATCACCGCTAGACTTGCCTCCCCATAGCCGTATTGCTTCTAAATATGTGGGTTGCGCCCGTGCTTACTTTGACAGTATTGACCTACCTGTAGAAATCATTCCTCTCTATGGCTCCGTTGAGCTTGGACCAATTACAGGAATGGCGGAGGCGATCGTGGACTTAGTCTCGACAGGACGCACTCTTAAAGATAACGGACTGATTGAAATTGAAGTTTTATATCAAAGTACAGCTCGCCTAATCGGTCATCCGCTTAGTTATCGTTTATATAGCGATCGCTTCAGTGAATTGATGAATAAGATGCAAGTTTCTTTATAGAACTCATTTACAGTAAAAAATCACAAAAACAATCAAAAACCTAGAAAATAGAGATAGTGATTCGGGCTGCTTTTCCTTTCTAGGTTTTATTTCAGCCCTAGCGATCGCTTTTGGCAACCACCATCACTCCACTCGTATCTTTATCTAAACGATGGACAATCCCTAGTCGTTGAGTTCCATTTATACCAGATAGCTCTGTACAATGCGCTAATAGAGCGTTAACTAAAGTTCCATCTGCATGTCCCCGCAGCAGGATGGACAACTAGTCCCGCAGGTTTATTAATCACGATCAAATGCTCATCTTCATAGAGAACATCTAAAGGAATTTTTTGGGCGACTAAATCAAGTGGCGTTGCAACTGGCGTAGTTAACTGAATGCGATCGCCTGCTTTGATTAAGTCCTTTTTGTTGTTACAGATAACATCATTAAGAGTGACATAACCATCATCAATTAGTACTTGAATCCGCGATCAGGATAAGTCGGTAGGTTGATGAGCTAAAAAGCGATCAGTCCGCTCGGATTTGGCTAGATCCGCGACAACTTCAATCAAAATCATATTGTCTGCTGAAGTGATTGTCTCTAAATCCATGAAAAACTAGCTGCTTATGTTAAAGAAATTTATAACGGAAACAGTTAGCGATCAAGCGGACTAATTACTTTTTTCTACCAGAATTGAGAACATGCCTTCGTTACTAGCGGCGAGTAAACGGGGGGCGTTATGCCAATATCTCTAAGTCTAGGTTATCTGTTTCCAACTAAGATAAGCCAAGCAAAGATGGTCGGCTTCATTGTTGAGCCCCGAAAAGTAATGGGCGATCGCGAAGTACAAGTAATTGATAAGCGAGCGGATCATAACAAATCATTGGAGCAGACGAAAGTGTGATATTTTTGAATTAAGTTTGGACGCGATTGCTTGCCGCTCAATTGAGCCGTTAGACCGCATAACGACTAATAGTTCGGCACGAAGAAAACAGTCGTTTTTCTAGCTGTTGCCTGTATGGGAAATGAAAGCCCTATGGGATGAAGATTCCAGTCAAAAACGAAACGTCACTTTCTGTCCAAATGCAGCCACTGGGCTGGGTCGCTACAGTTACCCGCAGGGGTATTGACTAGGTTGTTTTGCCTGATGCACGGTATATACAAAATTTCCAAAGGAGATAAAATCATGGCTCTCGTTTCTACATTTGAAGTCTTACTCAAGCCTCAGTTACCCCCTGTAGCAGGAATTAGCAAACTCAGCCGTAAGGTTATTCAAGGCTATTTCCTGACTATTGCCAACGTTAACTTCTTTCCTGTTACCTTGTCTCTGGTCTTCACCCTGAAATTTCCATCTGACCCCACTGATCCAGGAGAACGTCCTACTTCTTGGGAAGATTTCCTTGAGGTGGTAGATATTTCAGGACAGAACCTTTTTTCTGGTGGATTTCCTCAAGCGACACTTGTGCCTGAAATCGTTCCAGCGAATAACAAAGCACGACTCACGTTTACGCTTCCAGCAAATGGCACTGGGTTGCTCCTCTTACAACCTAATATTTTGCCTCCTTCCGATTTATTGGCAACAGCAAATTTTGAAGCTCGTGGGTATGTGGAAATTTTCCTGTCCTCACTTTCAGGCTCAGATACCGCAACCCTACTCTTAAGTCCCGAACAGCGGGGCACGTTTTTCAAAAATGCTGCGGGTAGCACTCCGGATGCGGTCGGCTTGGATCAAATAGCCTATGCACTGCCGATCAGCAATGGGGGAGTCTTCAAACTTTCTAATTCCTAAGATTAACTTCTGAGCATTGGTGTCGTCTGTTTAGGGGGATAGGTTTAGCTCATCTCCTTAAGCTGATTCG
>JAYVVP010000281.1:0-9662 GCA_043786935.1 Pseudanabaena sp.
TCCTTGCTGGGCTGATTGCTTACTGCCATCAACCTAAAAAGCCTTCTTTAAATTTTGATTCTAATCTCAAGCTTTCTGCTTAACCCGAACTGACGTTAAATATTTATACTCAGCGTAGAATTGAGATGCTCCCTCCAAACCTCATTTTTACGCTAGGAAAGGAGTAGATGTTCTCTCTAAAAGTTTTTTGGCTGATTTTAGATAGAGTACTCTTTAGTACGTGGTAGTAGTCCCAAAAGCGTCAGTAAAGCGATCGCACTTAATGCTATTGGGGCAGTAATTTCAAACCCTTCTATGTCTTTAGACCCTTGATCAACGGCTTGATCAAAAGCTTTTTGGTTGATTGCAATAGTTTTATCTAAAGCACTATCGAAGCGATCAAAAGCCCAGTTAGATTGTCCCTGGTTATTTCCAATGCAGAGGGTAACAGCAGCGTCATGACTGCCACTTTGCTGAAGCTGACGAATTTGTTGATCGATCTCAACGTACGTACCAAAAGCAGCAAAGGTGGCGATCGCGGCTTCTCGCTCACCCTTAAATGTGATGTTATTCAGTTCGTCCGCAAATAAGCCTTTAAAGCCTAGATTCGTTCCTCCATTTGTTAAGGTGTTTGCAACCCTTTTAAAAGTTTCCACATTAGGAATTTCTGCGAGTTTTGCCACTTTTGTTGCAAAAGCTTGTTCGTGCTTAGTTGCCATTGCTGCATCAAGGAGATAGCGGCTTTCATCGCCATTGGCGCTATAGGCGAGGGCGCGAACTTGCCAGAGTGCGTGAATTGACTCAAAGGCATCTTCTTTGGCAATCCTGAGTTGATTAGAAGCAGAAAATAAAGCCCGAAAAGTGAAACCCATAAAGAGAATGGCGATCGCTGTAGCTGCCAAAAGCATCGGATTAAGTAGACGACGCATTCTTCTATTCAGAAATATTTGCAGAGAAATTAGAATTGCAAGCAATCCAATGCTAGAGATGGCTACAAAAAATAAATATTTGACCGTAGTAAACTTTTGTTCCTTGTAGATACGATTGAGTTCTTCTCGATTAGTCCGATCCAGAGCGTCCGCAGCAGGTAAGAGTGTGTTATCGATAATGTCAGCACCAGCTCGATAGGACTCTAAAATCGCAGTATTATTTTTTTGCTTTTGAAAGATACGCGCTTCATGAATCTTGAGGCGATAGTCTCCCAAAGCGACAAACAGGGTACGAATGGGAGTGCGTTCAGCATCTCCATAGGTAATGTTTTCTGCTGCTGCTAAGGTTGCTTCGACCACTTCTTTACGGCGATCGTCATAGGCTTTTTCGGCTGCTGGATTTTTGCCCACATCAACCAATAACTGATTTGCTGCATTGGCATCAAGATCCGCCAGCCCTGATTTAATGTGCTGAGCAGCGATGATGCTCGGAGCTGTATCTTTGCCAATGGTTTTGATGGCGTAGCGTTGTCCTTGGACAGCGGCGATTGTAGTGATGAGCAGCAACACACAGGCTCCCCAAGTCAGATATAAGCCACTTTTTAGAATCTGGGGCGTATTTAGTTTATTCAATCGATTGATCGCTTGTTGAGGAGTTGTGGTGAGATTGCTCATAGAAATTTGCCTAATTTAATTTGCCTAATTTAAAATGGAATTACAGAAATTGTGACTGGATGGAATTACGAATTACGAAGGGACAGCTTTCACTGTGATGCTTGTCCAATGTCCGAGGGTGAAGCGATCGCCATTTTTGAGAGGAATATCGACCAAAGATTTGACTTCGATACCATTGAAAATTGTTCCATTGGAAGAGCCAATATCTCTTAGCACAAACGAGCCATCGGGTTGACAGTTTACTAAAGCATGTCGGGAGGAAACTGCATCATCATAATCGAGAGGAATTTCAGGATAAATGGCGCGGAGCTGACTAGTACGACCGATCAGATTGCTGGGCTTTTCTAAGCGAATAGTCATCGGTGTGCGATCGCTAGGAGGAGGTGGACTTTCTGGACTGGCAAGGGTGGGATCGATAGAGACAACTAGTTCCCATGCCAAGATTTCTTTGATTTCACTACTTACTGATGATGATGATATTACGACATTAGGAATTGTTTTAATTGGCTCAACTGTTATGGTAGTAGTGGATATAGCCGCAATAGGAACTTCATTATGTCCACCTGTCAGAAAGTTATAGCCACAGATTTCGCAAAAGTTACCACTACCACGCTCATGGGGGGCAGCACAGTCTGGACAGATCTGCAAACTAGTTTGACTGGATGTTGATGAATTATTAGATCCTGTTATACCATTGCCAGAAATTTTCACCCCGCATTCAGAGCAATAGTCGGGTTCATCAGATATGTGACCTTTAGAACAAGTGTAAATGGACATAGAGATGTATAGATATGAAAAATAATTTCTAGAGTGGGGCGGCGCGAAGCGCTGCCCCACTCTAGGGCTAGCCTTTAGGAATGCGGGTGGTTTTGGTAGAACGGGTTTCTAGCGCCATCGCATCTTCTTTAGCAACATCGCGTTTGAGTTTAACAGTACCCGAAGGCGCATCTTCAATATCAACTACAGTTTTTAATAGCTTTGCCGTGGCTTCATTGCCAGAATTATGGGCAAGTTTGACAGCTCTGCCGAGCTTTGCCGTGGCAACCTCAATGTCCCCTTTAGCTCGGGCTTCTAAACCTTCTTGGATCGATTGGGCAAGTTCGGCTTGTCCTGTGTAATGGGCTACGCGCCGATCAATCTTAGTGGATTTCGCATCATCATCTGTCCAAATGGCAAGAATGCGGGCTTCGGCGACTTTATCCTCGATTCCATTTGCGGTACAAATTAGACTAGCGCGACCAGCTAGCATTTCATCGCCCACATTGCCAGCATTGACCTCAATGCAAAAGTGATAGTCCCGTGATTCCGCTTTACCCCATGCGCCCGTGGGATATTCTACAACTTGAGGTTTAACCACTCTAGCGCGATCGCTAAGGTCGGCAATTTCAGGACTGACTTGCTTGCAGAACATAATCTTGGCTCCCTGCGGTGTCCAAATTCGCATGGCAACATCGCTAATAGTCTTGCTCATCGCTTTGTTGAGAATATTGCGGAAGTCAGCCTCGATCGCCTCAGGGTTAGGAATAATATCCGTTGTTCCTAAAAGTTTATCCGCAATTTCTTGAAGTTGAGCAACCTTCCAATCGGTTCCTACGCCTCGACAATCACATTGAAATATACCTTCACAAGCAAGCAGTGCCTTATGCAGAGGTCGCTCATCAGTTTTATCATTTTGTCCATCGGTCAGTAGTAATGCTTGACGTAGGGCATTAGGCATTCTTTGAAATTGATCTAGAGCCTTAGTGAGCCAAGTAGAGATGGCAGTAGTACCTCCTGATTCAACCCCTTTAAGTGCCGCGATCGCCTTTTGTTTATTTTCAGGTGTAGCTTTTAGTAAGGGAACAGTTAAATTTGCTTCGTGGTATCCCGTAACAATAAAAAAGAAGACATTCTCTGGCAATAAATTTACCAACTGAGTCATAGCACTCTTAGCAGCATAAATCTTGTTGCCTGACATGGAGCCAGAGACATCACAAATAATCCCAAATAGCTTCTCTCCATTAGTAACAGCATTAGAAGAAATAGTTGTATTTTCTACAATTCCCTCCGCCGAGACTGTCATGATTGCATGAACTTCTTTTGCTCCTTGAGGCAAAAATTGATTCTGGAAAACTTCGGCTTTGAACTGCATAGAGTTAGAAGATCCTGTTTCGACTTAATTTAAGTATAGAACTACAACCGTGATATTGTCGTGCCCCCCCTGCGATCGCGCAAAATCGACTAAATAACGGCTAATTATCACGGCATTGCTTGATCCTGACTGTTGAACTAATGCTAAGATTTGTGAAGTTTCTGGTGCATAGTTCCATAGTCCATCGGTACAGAGCAGCAGATATCCTTGGCTAGGAATTGGAAAATTAATAATCGAAGGCTTGGCACTATCTCTAACATCGGCTCCTAGCCAATTTGTAATCGCATGGGCGTTTGACGATCGCATTGCTTCTGCTTCTGTCATTTTGCCAGAGGAGACCATATCATTGAGCCATGAGTCATCGATGGTAAGTTGTTTAGATTCAGACGCAATCCAATAGGCGCGGCTGTCACCAAGCCAGCCAATTGTCGCCACCCGATTTTGCACGATTGCCGCTACTAAAGTTGTCGATGGCGGATCGGCGCTAACCTTTGACTGGTAGGGAATTGCAGATACTGCTTGTAGTGCGGCAGTGATCGCATTTTGCATTGCTTCTTCAGGAGTTTGCCCCTGAGTTAAATTATTGCTGAGAAATTCACAGGTTGTTTTCGCAGCTGTTTGCGATGCAAGTTCAGGTGTTTGCGAACTAGACACACCATCACACACCACCAAAATTTGGGTAGCTGGATTTTCGATGGTACTTAAAGCGAGAAAGTCTTCGTTATGATGATGCTTTAGTCCGCGATCGCATACTCCTGCGAGTTGTGGCGATAACACTACTTCAAAGCGATCATGTTCTGTGTCATGGTTCCGAAAACCACAGTTAACACAATATCCATCGGCATCTATTTCCCCAGATACACATTTGCTACAGCCTTTGTTTTTGGCTTGGGTGGGGTTAATAGTAGAATCTGCTATCAGCGATGTGCCGCATTCCTCACAAAAGCGATCAGTTGGTAGGATAACGATTAGACAATTGGGACAATTCATATTTCTCGTTATTAAAATTTGATTTTCAATTAAAAATTGCAGAATTAGGTGGTGCTTTGACCCACCTATTCTGCGATTTCTAAAACAGAGTCTTCGGTCTAACGCGATTTGCTTCATCGACTAAGCGAATCTTCTCCTCTCCTGTGGCAAGATGTGCCATCGCCCTAAGCGCTTTTTCTAATCCATCCCGCAAGTGTATTTCTTCCAAAGGCTTACCCAAAATAGTCAGACTAGGGGTGGGAGTAAGCGATTGAGTAGTCACTAAATTGAGAGCCGTTTCTAAAACCTGTTTAGTGAGTTGATAACGTTCCCTTCCTTCTAGCGTCATTGCCTCAATGACATTACCAGCATCTTTTAACTCCTTACTACTGGGATTAGCAATCTTCGTATTAATCAAAGTTCGTGCTACTTCAACCCGCGATCGCGCAAATAGGCTTGATGACTGAGGAACTCTTTCTAAAGCTGCCACAGCACCATTGCGATCGCCTGTTGCCAACAGACAACGTGCTAAACCGAAGGAAGCCGTCACATAGCTCTGATCGGTTCGACAAACCAGATCGTACATCTTAATCGCAAAGTCATAACGCTGCGAACGTTCGGCGGCTAGGGCTAGGGCTAACTTAGGCGCTAACTCTCCAGGAAGATCGAAATAGGTCTGGTCAAAAGCAGATTGCGCCTCCTTATATTTACCTTGCGCCATCAGCGATCGCCCACGATACCAAAGAATGCGCCAATCCCAAGCATCGAGTTCTTCCACTTTTGCTAAAATAGCTTCTACTTCTGCATAAGCTTTTGTATCGATCAGGGCATTGGCTAACCTGAGCTTTGCTTCGATAGATTTGGGAGTCTTTTGGACTACTTGCTGCAAATTCTCGACTCGCTTAGCATGATCAGCGATCGCTCTCGCATTCAGTACCGCATTAAATGCAGGATCGCTACTGTCAAGATTCAGAATGGGAAGTTGATGATAGTCCGCTATAACGGGTTCAAAATTACTACTGACTGCGATCGCTAACATGTCACCACCAAATAGACTGCTAGAAGCAGGACGCGGGGTATTAGTCTCAATAGCAACGATTTCGCGTAGTACACCGATCAGTTGATCCGCCATCTCATCGGCAGATTGGAAGCGATCATCGGGATTTTCTGCCGTTGATTTCAAGAGAAATCGATATAGAGATTCCTGTTCTTTAAATAGAGGTTCCTCTTCGGGGCTAGGTAAAGTATAGAGATTCTCTTTGCTAAATCCGCGAATATTTGTGATAAGGACAGTGAGAGTTCTACCAATGGTAAATAAATCAGAAACAACAGTTGGTCCTTTACCTGCTTCAGGAGCGCTGTAACCAACCGTCCCGTAAATATCTCCAAACAGATCATCAATGCGTCTCACACCACCCATATCAATCAGTTTGACATCGTTCCCTTCGACCATTGCATTGTCAGGTTTGAAGTCGCAGTAGACTAAACCTAGTTGGTGTAGATAGGAAAAGGCTGAGAGAATGCGATGGATATAGGCGATCGCCTCGGTAACTGGTAAGACTCCACGATTTTTACGAATATCCTTGAGGGTCTGACCGCCCACATATTCCATGACAATGAAGCCTTCAGTGCCATGCTTAACAAAGTTATAAATCCCGACAATATTCGCATGTTTGACGGAGGCGAGAAATTGGCGCTCGGCAACAGCAACAGCAGCACTAGCGGCATCTTCAGTATTTAGCAGTCCCTTTAGCACCACATAGCGCGATAGAGTTTTATCAAAACCAAGATAAATCCAACCTAACCCTCCATAGGCGATCGCGCCTTTGACTTCATATTGATTAAGGATTAGATCGTTCGGTTGTAGGGAAGAAATGAAAGAATACTTTTGTCCGCACTGACTACAAAATCCTTTTTCGCGCTTGAGAGCTTGATTACAATTAGCACAGAAGCGTTTGTTTTCAGGTACTTTCGCTTCCAACATGATCGCCTTTTCTGGCTCAGTGGAAGGCAATTCAGGAATCGAAACTAATCCTGCCCCCAGTTGTTTGCGACTGCTGCGCCCCGATGTGGGACTAGTGCGGCGCGATCCTTTCGAGCGATTGGTAAGCGGTGACGAGCCAGTTCCTGTCGTAATTGGCGAACTGCGCCCAGTAACCTGTGGTGAAGTTGCAGATGTGCTATTTACTCTGACAGCACTGTATTGGTTAGAGTGCCCTGTACCTGAAGACTTCAGAGCCGCTAAACCGCAAACATTGCAATAGCCGTCTTCAAGAGTACCTGTACATCCATTGCGATTACAAGATTCACCGTCCATTACCATCGCTCCATTTGTCTTAGGGATAGTTGCTGCTTGATAACAACTATTCTGTCATGTAAATTAATATTTGGAATTTAACATAGTCTCATACTGTTTAACCGTTTCTTCTGCTTGTTTCAACGGTGTTGGGCGCGTATAGAGTAATTGCTTCGCCTGTTCAGCTAATTTAGCTAATTGTATATCTTCAGCATGTCCCTTGGCTGTCGCTTTCGCCGTCAGCGCATCAAGCCTACCTCTTAACTCTTGGCGCGTTTGGCGCGCCAGACGGTTAACCGCGATCGCATTTTTCGCGATCGCGATATATTCATTAACTTTAGCTGTAAAATTTTCTAAGCCTATACTGACAGAACTGGTCAGCCCCTCTTTAAGCTTAGTTTCCAGTCTTTGCAACCATTGTCCCATTGCCTCAATTTGTTCTAAAGGTAAAGGTGGTGCAATGCTAGTGCAATCGGTAATTTTTTCTTGGGTTTCCTCAAATGCAGCGATCGCTTCTTGGTTTAAGGTAATTAATTGTTGCAATAATGTGTGAGCATTGGTAAATCCTGCTTGGAGCTTGGCTTTAGCTTGAACAAACTGCTCAATATCACCACGCATCTTGGCAATTTGTCGATTAATTTCATCGAAACTCGTCGAAGCTCCTAAAGGATCTGACTCAATGCGATCGCGCAAAGAAGCAAGCGTTTGCCGAGATAGCTCCAATCCTCTTAAATCAATTACCCCTAAAAACTCTCCCTGTCTCTGTAAATTAGCAATTTCTGCTTCGGCAAGATCTAGCTGTGGTTCTAAGTCTAACCAAATGAGATCGACAGCCAAGATCGTCTCTTTGACTACCTGAAAAGTATTGACCATCGCTACTAACAGTTGTAACGGTGTAATCTTGCGAGTAATCTCTGCGGCAGTGAGTAATTCCCTTTGCGCTAGAGGCGTAGTTGTAGTGGATAACTGAATTGAGGCTTGGTTCAGAAGTTGAAAGATTTCTTGAGCTTTTTGATCTGCACCTAAAAATCGCGGCATCGCAGCACGAAGACTTCGCGCTTTATCAATAGTCTGGCTTAGCAAATCAAAGTGTTGTAAAAGTTCATTTAAAGCGTCTAAGGCAGGATTAACCTTGTTTTTTGTAATACCTGTAAGTTGGATCGGACTAAACCCTGAGGCTCCTGATAGTCTTTGATAGGTGAGCAATCCGCATAGATCCATCAAATTTTGACTGATCAGATCGAGTTTAACTTTCCAATCAGCTAGCATTTGATCGATTTCTTCCAACAAGACCATAGCGATTCGCCCAAGACTATGACTCTCATGTTACGTCTAGAAGAAACATTTAGCAAAATCTTTAGTTTATGGTGAATGTACTTAAGTCAACAGATGATGACTAAAATTAAGTTTGTGTTTAACCATTTGAAAAAAGTTTCAGTTTATTATTTTTATGCCCAAAAAATACTGGCAATGGATAGCAATTAGCTTGACAACGATGCTATCCGTAATACTAACAATCCATTTAAGTGTCCTACCTCCAGCATTCGCCCAAAATTCTGCAACACCTAGCGTTAACGCAGATGTGAAGCCAAATCAATCGCTACGTGTAGTTACACGCTTGATTAAACCCTTTGTGTTTGAAGAGGGGTCAGAACTCGTTGGCTTTAGTATAGATATACTGCGTAACGTCGCCACTGAACTAGGTTTCAAATACACACTTGCGGTACAGCCTAGTGTTAATGGCATATTGGAGCAAGTTAAAAATAATCAAGCAGATTTTGGCATTGCAGCTATTTCGATTACAGGAGAACGGGACAAAAATTTTGATTTCTCTTATCCATTCTTTCAGGGTGGTTTGCAGATTTTAGTCCCAATTAAAAATGGTGGAAACTCACTGTTTAGCTTACTATCCAATTTCTTTTCTGCTACCTTATTTCAGGTGATCGGCTTAATTTTGTTAGTCAGTTTGATCCCTGTGCATATTGTATGGTGGTTTGAGCATAGTCATAAAGGAGGGATGGTCGAGAACCAACCCTACTTTCCCAGTATTTTTACCGTTTTATGGTGGGTTTTAGCAACCTTAGCAACGCAAGCCGAAGAAATGCCTAAAAACTGGGTTAGCAGAATGATCGCCGTGTTTTGGATGTTCACAGCAGTTGTCTTTGTTGCCTATTTTACGGCAACTGTCACTGCTTCTCTGACAGTACAACAACTCCAAGGTAGCATTCAGAATGAGAATGACTTACCTGGGAAAAATATTGCCACGATCGCAGGTAGCACCTCGGCAAATTATCTCCGCAAAAATAATATTCAAGCCACCGAAGTGGATCGTATTGAAGCTGCCTATGATTTAGTGTTAAACGGACAGGTTGATGCTGTTGTCTTTGATGCTCCCGTTCTACTTTATTATGCTTCTCACGGAGGTAAAGGAAAGGTGCAAACTGTGGGTAGTATTTTTGAAAATGAGAACTATGGAATTGTGTTCTCTCCCAATAGTCCATATCGCCGTCAGATCAATAATGCTCTATTAAAACTGTTAGAGAATGGAACTTATCAAGATCTCTACAAAAAATGGTTTGTGAGAAACTAAATAAAACCCAAAAGAGAAAAATTATAACAATTCTCTCCTACAGGAGAAAATTGTTATAATTTTTCTGTTAGTAATCAAGCTCTTTTAAGTTGT
>JAYVVP010000282.1:0-9577 GCA_043786935.1 Pseudanabaena sp.
GGGTCACACTGCAAGCTGGCTTTGAGTTCGGCGATGCCATATTCAAGGGTGACTTGTTTGAGATAATTATTACCGCGATCAAAGCTGATATATTTGGGCTTCTGTTTCAATGGGAAGTAAAAAGCTTGCTCTTTCTCAAACACTCGCACTGGAAAAACTTTAGATTCCGATACTTCTTCAAAGCCAAAGCCGATGGGAATCTTCAAATCAAAAAGTTCATCTTGAGTTTGAGAAACCGTGACTTTAGCAAGATTGTTATCGCCGTCCCAGCTATAGCCAATTTTGTATTCAGGATGTCCACCCCGAAATACATATTGATCGAAAAGAAACATACAATTTTTGCCAGTTGCTTCTTCGATCGCTCTTAGCAAATCGATTGTCTCGACTGTCTTGTGAGCATTAGTACGCACAAAATGATGAATTGCTTTCCAGAAAAGCTCATCGCCTAGCTCAGAACGGAGCATATGATAAACACATCCCCCTTTCTCATAAATATGGCGATCATATAATTCGATCGCTTCACGATAAACATGAGTCACCATTGGACGGCGATAGCGATCGCGATCTTCAGAAATATAGTTGCGAGCCTCACCGAGACGATAATAGGCAGCTTCTTCCGCTCCATATTCATGATCTGTCCATAGCACTTCTGCGTAAGTTGCTGCGCCTTCCTTAATCCATGCGTGCGACCAATGCTTAATTACCAAGAGATCGCCAAACCATTGATGAGCCAACTCATGGGCTACTAGACTTTCGCTAGAGCGATTATCAAGCGCGGCACGTTTATCCAATACACAGCGATCGGTTAGCAAAGTAGTGGAAGTATTTTCCATTCCACCAAAAATAAAATCAGCTACGCAAACTTGTGCATATTTAGGAAAAGCATAGTCATAGCCATATTTTTCACTAAAGAACTCAATCATGCGTGGTGTTTTGCCCATCGTCAAGATTGCTTCTTCAGCAGTGCGTGACTTATCCACATAATAAGTTACTGGTTTACCCTTCCATTCGTCTTTTACTTCGAGGAAATCACCGATCGCTAAAGTCATTAGATAGCTAGGATGAATTTCTTTTTGAGACCAATGATAAGTCTTCTCTTTCTTGTGATCACTGACATCAATCAGTTCTCCATTAGAAATCACGATTAAATCCTTTGGCACACGAATGCGAATCTCAGAAGTGGCAAGTTGCCCAGGATAATCAAAACAAGGGAACCAATAACGCGAGTCCTCATCTTCTCCCTGTGTCCAAACTTGAAGCGGTTTATTAGGTTGGTGTTCGGTGGGCTGAACAAAGTAAATTCCGCGTTGTGGTTGCTCTGCGGCATAGGCGATCGCGATTTCAATCGGTACATCTGCCTTGGTTGGTTCATTGAGATAAATCTTTAGAAATTCGCCATCATAATCAAATTTGCTGTTAGCCCTATCTGGATTGAGCTTAGCTTCGATGCGATCGCTAATAGCGACAGAATCAATCTGCAAATCTACAGCATCCAAAGTCAGATCAGTGATGCCATCACGCACAGGTCGGAGCCGAATCTTGCAAGTACCTGCGATCGCCTGATGCGTAATATCGAGAACCAAATCTAGGGCAATATGCTCAACTTGACCAGGGCGATCAGGATTGTAATGTGGCTTTGCTCCTGGTAATTGAAAAGACTTATGCTTTTTCGATTTGTCATTTTCTCCATCCCAGAAACCTAATTCTAAATAGCTATCCCAAGATTTGTGCGTCATAAAACTTGATCTCTAATACTGGCTTTGATTTCACCATAGTATAGCAATCTCAAAAGAGTTGGGAGAGATAGTAGCTAAAAATTCAGTAGTATAAATACTTAACTGTGTGTAAACTATAAAGCACGAAGAATTAGTTAGGGAAGAAAGCGTCTAATGTCAAACTTCACTAAAAACAAAGAAATTCATTTTTATACAGGATATTAGTAATTGTCTTACTATGAAAAACAATTATATTTTAGTTGATTTTGAAAACGTACAAAATATTGATTTGAATTCTATTAAAGGCAAAAACTTTTATATCAAAATATTTGTTGGTACAAACCAAACTAAAATACCTGTTGAATTGGTTTTAAAATCTCAAGATCTAGGCAGTCAAGTTGAATGGATTCAAATAAATGGTAGCGGCAAAAATGCTCTTGATTTTCATATTACATTTGTTTTAGGACGACTGACTCAAAAAGATCCAGATGCATTTTTCCATATTATTTCTAAAGACACAGGATTTGATCCACTGATTGCTTATCTTAAAAATCAAAAAATACCTTGTAAGCGCAGTGAGGATATTTCTTTGATAACAAGTTTAGTTTGGAATGAAACGATTTCTTTAGAGGAGACTTGCAAAATAGTAGTTCAAAAGCTTACATCTATTGACAAGAAATGTAGACCAAAATCTGAATCTACTTTAAAAAACTACATCAAAGCTCAGCTAGGCTTACACGAGTCAACTCCTATAGTCAACGAGGTTTATCAAAAATTTCTTAGCAGCATAAAAATCCACTTTGATCAAGCAAAGAAAATTGAGTACGAATTTTAGAGAGAAGCCCAATTTAATATCATCAGTATTAAGAAGCCTTTACTTCTTGTTGATACGAAAAAACATCTAAGACAACTGATTTAATCGGTTTAGATTGGCTATGTAACATAACTCTAATTACCTCAGAGGTTTCACCGCTAAAAGTTTCTTCTCCGCAGCGAGAACAAACTGTAGCAGGAATATTTTCAACAAGATAAAACTTATCACCAATTTCAAAAATCTCATTCACATATTCAACATGAGATTCAGTTGAACTACAAACCTGACACTTAAACATTAGTGATTTTTTAATTGCTACTCAAATTGTGGCATTTCTAGGGCAACTGGTGCAAATTCTAGTTGAACTGCGGCTTGTCTGACTTTGGCGGCAAAAGCGAGAGGATCGAGATCAAATTGTTCAAATAGTTCGCGTCCTCGCAAGCATCTTAATTCGGGACTCTCAGCAGCACCGCTTACTACCCACAGTACAAAATTTTTGTTGCTCCGTGCATTCTCAATCTCGATCGCTGATATTGCAAATGACTCGCGATCGCTAGTAAAGCTCTTGATTACTACGGCTTCGCAAAGATCATCTTTAGAACACTCAAGATCATATCCAAATTGAGACTTGTCAACTGAGCGCACCATCCAACCATCGCGCATATACTGTGCCATTACCGAGATCATGGCTAGTTTTTCGGCAGTGCTAGGGTCTTCAATGGAGAAAGGAATTGGTTTTTCAATCACCCTTTCAACAATACGATCTACAAATTTCTCAACAACACGATCAACTACTCTCTCAACTTCAACTATCTTTTCCACCTCAACAAGCTTCTCAATCTCAACAATTCTCTCAACTTCAATAATTTTTTCCACCTCAACAAGCTTCTCAATCTCAATAAATTTTTCGACTACTTTAGAGTTAGAGAATGCGGTAATTGCATCTTCATTAGGAATTAGATCAGAAATTGGAAGAGCGATCGCTTGAGTTTCAATAATCAGATTGCTAGTTTCTTCATCCTCATCAATTAGCACTGATGGAGGTGGCGTAGTAATTTCGATAGGTTGTTCTGATGGAGCGATCGCATAGCTGCTTCTTGGTCTTGCTTTGGGCAAAGAATCGATCGCGAGGGTTTCTAGAAATTCTTTAGCTTTTCGAGCTTTTTCGGGTTTGCCTTGAGTCTGATAGAGGACGATCGCCTTTCGTAAATCGTCACCTGCTAAAGTTTCATCGGCAATGCTAGGCTGAGAATAGGCTAAGCCGCGATAGTAATAAGCCTCGACATTACTAGGTTGTAAATCGATGGCATAACTAAAGTCACGAATTGCTTCAGGAAATTCCTTAAGAATGTAATATGAGCGACCCCGCCGAAATGCTGCCAAGTCACGATCAGGATTTGCTTCAAGAACGCGATCATAATAAGCGATCGCTTGTTCATAACTCTTGAGCTTAAAGAACGTATTTCCTAACGACATATGAGCATCAGCATAGTTAGGATCGATCTCGATTGCGGCTTGAAAATCAGCCATCGCTTGCTGAAGTTGTCCCAACAAAAAATTAATTTCGCCGCGCTTGAAATAAGCCAGTCGCGCCTTGTCAGGACGCATCGAAATCACTTTGCCATAGTCACCTGCGGCTTTGGCATATTCACGCAAACTGACATGAGCATCGCCCAAGCCTAAGTAAGCTTTGATGAAATTAGGATTAAGTTTGATTGCTTGCTTAAATGACTCAAGCGCATCCTGCGGAAATCCTTGCTGGATATCTTCTAAGCCCCATCGGTAATACACATCAACTAAATTAATCCCCTTTCCTGCCCGAAATGCTTTTTGGGTCTGGCGCTCCCACTCCCGATCGAGCATCTGCACATATTCTTCCCGAAATACCCCCGCATCAGTTTGTGGCTCAAGGGGCATTCCCTGAAAACTTGGTAACTGACGTAAATAATCAGACCGCAGCGGTTCATCAAAAGTTACACAGGCATCCCAAGCCACCCAGACTCGAAAATTGCTAGCCGAGGAGTCAATGTCATAAGCCTCGCTCAGTTCCCGATAACGTGCTGATCGCTGCTTGAGTTGGTATTCGCGATCGGCAGGAACTATTGTCCCCGATGCAAAATAGCCTTGGTTAGCACTACCAATGCGTTTGAAATAAGCGCGATCGCCAACCTTGAGAGTTTGAATATTGCCGCAGTTCCAAGTCACGATATACTGCTCCCCCTCAGCGATCTCGGCGATCGCTTCACGAATGAAATCGCGAATCTCTGGCTCTGTCTGCTCGTTACACAGAAAAATTCTTGTGACCATAGGGGTATTTTATCAAATTTGAACGTAGACAAGATCGGGGCGCAAATCTCGCGCTCCATTTAAATAAATGTGCTTAATCTGATGTTGCTCAAGGGGTGTATTCACATGAATTAATACCCTGATACATCTTTCTAAACTGCCCTTGACATACATTTGCTGAACATCTAAAAGCGGTACATTTTCCCATTGAGATCGCGATCGGGCGATTTTGGCAGGAAAGACTACATCGATATCTATTGTTACTGAAAAAGTGGCACTAACTATTTCTCGCGGATCGATATCATTTTGGATCTCGATCTCCTCCATAAGCTCTATTACAGCCCTCTCTAGGGCTGCATATGTATTTGCCTCAACTGTGGTTGCACCACGAATGCCACGTACACGCCAACCCACGTTTTACACCATCCGTACTGTATGTAAGTGTTCTTGATTGTTAATCATATAGCAATCAACCCAGAAAGTAGAGGCGGTGAAAATCGTCGTCTCTATTTTAATAAATTGCGATCGCACAAGCCCTAAAACCCAGAAAATAGAAGAAAGTTAGAATCACCTTCGTCATTTTTTAAGTTTACATTTCTGGATTTACCCCATGACTGACATTTTTCACGTCTCACCACTGATTCGGATTACTTTGCTACTGCTATATCTTGCCCTAACTGTTCCCTTGCCATTTCTTAGCAACTTTACTCACGCGGCAATTCCTGCCTCATGGCTCAGTATTGGCTTGGTAATCGGTTTTGTATTTTTATATGGGGCATTAAGCGATCGCGTGATCCTCAACGATGAAGGTATCAGACTAGAATATCCGCGCTGGTTTCCCACCTTTTTTCGTAAGGGTTGGTCATTGGCTTGGCAAGATATCACCGCCCTCAAGCCTAGAATTACAGGACAAGGCGGGATTGTTTATTATTTTGTAAGTAGAGACTCAGATCAGGCTTATTTATTACCAATGCGTGTAATTGGCTTTGCGCGATTAGTTAAGCAGGTTGAAGAACATACAGGGATTGATACACGCGATGTACGCCCTCTGGCTCAGCCTTGGATGTATTTGATTTTGCTAGTGTTCACGTCTTTACTATTATTGATGGATAGTTGGACAATTTATACTACCTTAACGCTTCCACACTAAGGTTCTTAACGCCTGTTTATAACGCTAAAGGTCTGTATGCAGAGTGTAATTGCGCGTTGAGGATAATTGCGGTGATACTTTCCATGATGTATTGCATCATCGTGGCGATCGCGTCATCAAAATGGTTTGTTTGAGAATGCGTCAGTGTAATAATCCCGATCACATCGATCTCATACATCAAAGGAGCTGCCAGCGCCGATCGGGCTGTATAAGGTTGATCCAGCAATTGTACCCAGCGATCATCGGTGAGCGCATCATGAACAATACCCATTTGGCGATGGCGAAAGGCCCAACCTGCCAATCCATCATCCAAAACCTTAGAAATTACTGAATCTTTAAGATGGCGATTCACAGCACCACGAGCCAAAATACTCTCTTTAATTACCCCATCTTCATCAAGCAAAAAAATACTGCCCTCATCCGCATCCGTATGTTTGATGAGAGTTTCTAAGATGTTTTTGAGGGTGGTTTTGAGGATTAGGTTGCCACTTACCGACTGAGCATAGGAAATCGAGTTTTTAAGCAAAGTGGTTTGTAGCTGGATCGCAGATTGGGCGACAACCAATAGTAAATGCTCTTCTAAATTTCCCAAAGAAGGAATTAAATTTAAGCGATCGTGGATCGGCTGCTCGTCAGAATTAATTTTTTTAAGGTTCATACGCGACTCTCACTCACAGCTAAAAAACTCACAGCTTAAGAAAGTATAAATCGATTTTTATAATCAGAATTTTTTGATTCCGTTCTAACAAATTGCCAATTCATAACTTGTGTGCTATAAATCTTAGCCTAAATCCCCCAATCAATCGCACCTATGAATGCCACAGTAAATACCTTAGCGAATCCCTCTGAAAATGTGACGACAAATCTTCAACAGGAGATCAATTTACTTAAGGTCGAGCTAGAACAAAAAGATCTGTTAGTGCAGCAGCTTTCTGAAGAACTTTTTCGCTTGGTGAAGGGGAACACCGCCTTTTTGCCAAATCCTGAGGTGCATGAGCAACATTCAGAAGATATGCGTTTTTTGGCTCAAAAATTAGCTAGCGTTGAAAATCAACTAGTCGCCACCCAAGTTCAAATTCAAGAGCGCGATCGCGAAGCTGTAGAATTACGTGAAACAATTCAAGAAATGAGCGATCGCAATCGAATGTTAGAACAGGTCGTTCAGGAGTTGCCAAATATTTATCGTGCCAAATTTGCGGAACGCATCGTCCCCATCAAACAAAAAATCGAAGCTCTCCAAAAAGAAAACCGCCAATTGCATATAGAACTGCAAAGCCTCAGCTTCCGTCTATCAGGACGCACTCGCCGCCCATCTCCTCAACAACGCTTAGAACTTCCTAGAGTAATGCCATCTCTGACCGCATTAGGGTAAATAAGCCATATCAAAAAAACTCATCATAAAAAATCGGCACAAAGCGCCGATTTTTTATGGAGAAATAGTGCAAAAGCCTTGTGTTAATACGTCACTATCTAGTCACTATGTTTGTCTGCTAAGATCAACACCGTGAGGAACAGTGAGTTGTATGGCTGGATATACGCTGATTTTAGCGATTTTGATCTTGGGTGGCATTACTGCGACGCTGGGCGATCGCATTGGCACTAAGGTTGGAAAAGCACGACTTAGCATATTTAACTTAAGACCGCGTGACACCGCGACTGTGGTTACGATCGCTACAGGTGGCATGATTTCTGCCTCCACTTTAGGGATTTTATTGCTACTGAGTGGACAGTTAAGAGATGGGCTATTTCGTTTGGAAAGCATTCGCGCAGAGCTATCAAGTAGCCAGCAGCAAAAGCAAAAAATTGAAACAGAGCTAAACGCTGCCAAAGCTGAACAAGAAAAAGCTGAACAAAACTTAAAAGTTATTAATAAGTCGCTAGCTGAAGCTGTGCGTAAGCAATCAGAAACTCAAGCTTTGTTACAAACAGTTGAAAGCAAGTTTGAAAAAGCTGACGAAGAACTTCAACAAGCCTCAAAACAAGCAGCAGATTTACGCGATCGCATTCAAGACTTGACCAAAGAACAAGAAAATCTGCAATCAGAAAGTAGTCAACTCCGTAATGAAAAAGAACGTATTTCTAGTGAAAAAGAACGCATTTCTACTGAATTAGCAACTATTTCACGCGATCGCGAAACTCTCATTCAAAAAGTAGATGAATCAGAACAGCGTTTAGTCGAGATCAATAGGCAACGGAGCGAACTCACTTCCGAGATTGCTTCTTTAGAAACAGCCCGTGAACAACTGATTATTAGTCTGGAAGCTTTACGCAAAGGTAACGTTGCCATTTTTGCAGATCAAATTTTGTCGATTGGGGTTGTACGTCCTAATTTAAGTCCTGCTGAGTTACGTCAAGCTAGCATTCAACTAATTCAACAAGCTGAACGTAATGCTCGTCAACTACTTGATTTTTTACCTGATCAAGCGCCAAAAGAGCCAGTTATTAATATTAATGAAGTCCAAATCGAAGGACTGTTAAATCGAATCAAAGATGGACAGAGCTATGTAATTAGAATTCTTTCAGCAGGAAACTTTTTAAAACGTGAGACTAGGGTGGCGATCGCCGCCGATGTCACAGTTAACCGTCAGATATTTGCACGCGGCGATGAGATTGCAACTTTGCAATTTAGTCCTAACTTGTCCCCACAAGCTCTTGCCTCCAGAGTTGAACAGCTATTCTTGCTGGTCAGTTTTCGCGCTCGTCGTGAAGGGGTGCTTGCCGATACGATTACAGGTAACGTGGGAAATTTTCCGCCTGACGCATTGCCCCAACTTTTTAAAGCAGCTAGCGAACTTAAATCTCCCTACGAAATTAGAGCAGTTACTAAAGACGTAATTTTTCCTGCTAGTACGCTTACTTTAGAACTAGTTATCCGACAAAATGGTATTGAAATCGCTCGTTTTAGCTAGCAAGCTAAAATATATTCATGGCAATATTCATGGCAAAAATATCTCTATGCGATCGCTGCAACTATTATTCTCATACCAATTTATTGGTCTGTGCAGTGCATCCTTATGGACCTGAATGGGGAGTTTGCTCAGACTTTATTTCAGCGGAGCTATGGGAACCTGACGATCCCAAAAATTACGATCCAGAAATGGAATCGGAATGTGGCTGGCATCCAATTTTTACAGGTAAATGCCCTGAATGCCGCACCTCATTTTCACGGATGCGACTACCCCCACAGCAATGGCGCTGTAAATGTTGTGGTTGGGAAGATGATATCTAAGCCAAGTTTGCCCAGATTACGCCTAGATTACTCCTTGCGATCAACACCATACACATCACGACCTTTAACATTGTTGATCGTATCCAGTATCGCCGCCGAAGCCGCCATGATATCGCGCTCTTCACCACCCAGATACAAACGACCAAAACTACCTACAGCTACAATTTCTAAAATATTGATCGAGGCGGCTTTTTCAGCTTCGTTAGCTGCTAAGGCGGCATAGGCAGCAGGCTCAACTTCCATGATGTAAAGGGTCTGCCCCGACAAGAGCATTTGTCCACGCCGAAAGCGATTGATCAGTTGAGTTTGATGAGCGTCAATATTACGAATAATTTGGTTAGATAACAATCTAGGTTTAATTCGATCTTCTTCAGTTAAGCCGA
>JAYVVP010000283.1:0-3427 GCA_043786935.1 Pseudanabaena sp.
GCCGAGGGCAGCATCTCGAGTCATGATCAAACCACCGCGAGGACCGCGCAGAGTTTTGTGAGTAGTAGTAGTGACAACATCGCAATAGGGGATTGGATTAGGATGATGTCCTGAAGCGACTAGCCCTGCAATATGAGCAATGTCTGCCATCAGATACGCGCCAACTTCATCCGCGATCTCTCTAAATTTGACAAAATCAATAATCCTTGGATATGCGGAATAGCCACAAATAATTAATTTGGGCTTGTGTTTTAGAGCGAGATCGCGAATTAGATCAAAATCTAACTGCTCGGTTTCTTTATTTAAACCGTAATGAACTTTGTTAAACCACATTCCTGAAACGTTCACAGGCGATCCATGGGTCAAATGTCCACCGTGAGATAAGTCCATACCCAAAAAGGTGTCACCAGGTTTAAGCAGGGTCAAGAACACCGCAAAGTTCGCCTGTGCGCCAGAGTGAGGTTGGACATTAGCATGGGCTGCCCCAAATAATTCTTTAATACGATCAATAGCGATCAACTCGATCTCGTCCACAAACTCGCAACCGCCGTAATAGCGTTTGGATGGCAGCCCTTCGGCGTATTTATTAGTCAATACTGATCCCTGCGCCGCCATGACCGCAAGAGATGTAAAATTTTCGCTAGCAATTAATTCGATATTATTGCGCTGTCTTTCGATTTCTTTACCGATAAAACCTGAAACAAGAGGGTCGGATGCGGCGAGCAGGGGAAACAAGTTAGTCATTTTTCTGAACTTCTATGCTGATTGTCTAGAATGAGTCGGTTTAAAGTGATGCAGGGTTAGCATGAACAAAAACACCCGTAAGTTTATGCTAACACGCTGGGCTATATAGCGCTTTGCGCTGTTTCTGTTTTTTACAATGTGTTCTGGCGATAGTTATAATCTAAATTTAGTAATTCTGTGTATTGATGGAAATAGGCTGATATGCATCTTAACCCTCGCTTTAAATGGTTTTCACAGCCGCTTGATCGCTATGCTTTATGGCTAATAGCGATACTGAGTGTGGCGATCGCGATATTGCTATGGGTTGGCGATCGTACTGCCCCACAGGTGAGAGATTTTAGTTGGCAAGGTAAGAAGATTGACGCAAATGACATATCCTTTTCGTTGACATTTAATCGCCCGATGAATCGCGAAAGTGTGGAACAGAATCTCAAGTTTGATCCGCCCTTGGCAGGAAAAATTAGCTGGTCATCTCGGCGCATGTCTTACACCCCTTTGTCGCCAGCATCTTACGGAAAATCCTATAAAGTTTTGCTAGAAAATGCCTAT
Source organism: Pseudanabaena sp. (assembly GCA_043786935.1). GTDB lineage: Bacteria > Cyanobacteriota > Cyanobacteriia > Pseudanabaenales > Pseudanabaenaceae > Pseudanabaena. Next base: position 1,294 of record JAYVVP010000283.1, read on the forward strand.
GATCGCTTTGCTAGCGAATCTGGCAAAAAATCAACAATTGATCCTTTTATAGGAGAATTTACAACACCAAGTCCACGTTTTGCTTATATTGGTTCGCAAGGTGATGAAAAAGGTCGCCTTGTGCTTTACAATGTTGTGCAAAAAGATAAGCGAGTTTTAACTCCTTCCAATCTCACAGTTCTAGATTTTCGGATTTATCCCGATCGCCAAAAAATTTTATTTGGAGCGATCGAAGGGGCGGGACAAAGCTTACTTGATCAAAAACTCTATACGGTAACGACAGGACTTGATCGCGAAGATCGATTAACGTCCAACTTACCAGAAATCAAACCTATACTCGGCAGTGATGACTATCAAAACTTTAAATTCGATCTTTCGCCCGATGGCAAAAACATCTTGGTGCAACGTCTCAGTCGTCAACAAGTCGGACGTTACGGACTCTGGCTCATTAAAGAAGATCAACAACCACGATCTCTTGACAATCAACCAGGGGGCGATTTTATGTTCACGCCCGACAGCTCGTCGGTGGCGATCGCTCAAGGCGAAGGAGTTGCGATTTTGCCTCTCGAACCGCAAGCACCTCCGTTGGACTTTTTACCGAGATTCGGTACAGTTCTAAATTTTGCGAGAAGCGGTACACAGGCTGCCACGATCAAGTTTAATAAGGACTATACGCGATCGCTTTATTTGGTTAATAACCAAGGATTGCAAAAAGAACTCACTAAAATTAATGGTTCCATTATTGGTGCTCAGTTTGATCCCCAAGGGAAAACACTCTATTGTTTGCTCACGGATGTCGATCAAGATCTTGCGAAAAATATCTTTCGTGAAAAGCCATATCTTGCCGCGATTGATTTAGAATCTGCTCAATTACGCCGTATTTTAGAGCTTCCAGTTCAAAGAGAAGTTCAATTTAACATCTCTCCCGATGGGCAATCTATTCTTCTCAATTCCGCAGCTATCAATAGCAATGATTCTTCTAGTTTGCCATCTATTTCAGAAGACTCGGCTAAAGCTTCTAGAGTCTCTCGCACTCCACAAGTGCCAACCCAATTAATTTTGCTGCCGATTAACAATCAAAGCAGTACACAAAATTTATCTCAACCAGATGTACTACCGATGTTTGGGACTTTCCCTCGTTGGCTCCCTTAATTCTTAATGTTAAATTAAAGCCACCTATCGAGGTTCCTCGATGTCAGGATTGCCGTTAATGAGATATTGGGATAGAGAAACTGATAATACAGTTGTTGTTACGGGTATTGGCATGACCACTGCGATCGCGCCTGATTGCGAGAATACTTGGCAGCAGCTATTGCAGGGTGCAACAGGAATTAGATTTAACGAAGCCCTACAAATTCCTATAGCCAGTATCGCTGATTTTGAGAACGCAAAATACTTAACGCGATCGCAATATTTTATAGAAAAAGTTGTTTTGGAAGCGATCGCCGATGCAGACTTAGAAGTTCCTTTATATAACTGTGGTGTGGTAATTGGTTCTAGTCGCAGTAATCAAAGAGAATTAGAACTGCTTTTAGATGATCCTAATAGAAGCAAAATTCAGGATTATTGGTGGACTTGTCAGCCAGCCAATATATCCGCCCAAATTGCAAGTTTATTACAGACCCAAGCACCTGTCCTTGCACCGATGGCAGCTTGTGCCACTTCAAACTTAGCGATCGCTCAAGCTTATGAATTAATTCGATCTGGCCAATGCAATATGGCGATCGCAGGCGCAACTGATGCAGCAATTACACCATTGACGATTGCAGGATTCCAGAAAATTGGTGTATTAGCAAAAACAGGCGTATATCCTTTCAGTCGTGAGCGTGAAGGTTTTGCCCTCGGAGAAGGAGCAGCCGCATTAGTGCTGGAGTCATTAGAGTCAGCCCGCCAGAGAAACCGCAAGATTTATGGCAGCGTTTTAGGCTGGGGTATAACCAATGATGCCTACCATGCCACCACCCCTAACCCTGACAACCAAATGGCAGCGATCGCGATCAAAGATTGTCTAGAGCGGTCGCAAATTACAGCCGCCGAAGTGGGCTATATCAATGTTCATGGTACGGCTACTCAGATCAACGATGCTCGTGAAGCACAACTGATTGCTCAATTTCCCCCCAATACTGCCGTCAGT
>JAYVVP010000284.1:0-3413 GCA_043786935.1 Pseudanabaena sp.
ACCGACAAAGCGCGTATGCACTGACCACACCGCAGGATAGTTATATTTTTTCAGCAATGGAAATGCGTATTTGTATTGACCGATATAATTATCGTCAAAGGTTAGCAATATAGGCTTTTCTGGTAATTGAGCGCCTGTACGCAAATGATTGACCATTCTATCCATTGTAATTGGTGTATATCCACCTTCTTGGAGAGTTTGGAAGTGCTTCTCAAGCTCTTCTGGTGTAACATCCCAATCAACATCTTTAATAGCTATGATGTCGTGATACATGATAATCGGGATTTTCGCCGCACGGGCGCGATCGCTAATCTGCGGAAATGGAGCAGGCGTAAAACCAGCAAGCAAATCAGCATTAACAGCGCTGCTTAAATTCGATAAAATCGGTAAGGGATCATTAGCGATCGCATTAATTGATCTGACTTGATAAAGTGAAGCGGTTACCGAGTCGAGAGCATTGTATTGACAAAAGGATGATGAACCGCCATTTGTAGAGCCATTTACATTTAAAGAATTTACAGTACTCGTATTTAAAGTTGCTTCATTAGCAGCTAAGTCGGCAGAGGATGAACGATAGGTCACCAATCGGGAGGCGATCGCCGCACCCATACCTGAACCAAGAGCCGCTAATGCAATCACGAGCCAAATCGTGTTCATGTTGCTCTTCTTGTTGTTTCCCCTGCTCATAAAGATTTATAAATTTTTTGATGTTACTACAGGCTTATTTAAACAGACAGCCATCAAGTAAACAAGTACTTACGGTGATTTAGATTGTGATTAAAGTAAACAACCCTTATTTACCAGTTACTTCAGAAGAGGATAAGCGCTCAGAAACATCTACGCCCAGCCAGCAATTTGATAAATAAGTAATCCGATATATTCTTTTATGGCATTGGTTGTATTTTTAAGTGCATCCACACTAGGTAACAAATCAAGCACTGCTGCCCAACCTTTGCTATTTTCGTTATTTACAGTTAAGAAATCAGTGGGTGCGGGAATGCTTTCAAAGCCGACTTTGCGAAAAATCTTCATTGATCGCGGCATATGTAGAGCGAATGTTACCAGCAAGATTTTGTTTATCCCTTTTTGAGAAAGGATTTGCTTTGTATTCACCGCATTATCGCGAGTATTAAAAGATTGTGATTCTTGAATAATTGCGTTGCTTGGCACACCGATTAGTTCAGCGATCGCTGCCATGTCTTCCGACTCAGGATTGCCGCCCTCGCCCAGCCATTCAGCTCGACCACCTGTGACCACTAATAACGGTGCTTTACCTTGTTTGTAAAGCAATGAGCCATACAATATGCGATCGCCTGCTTCATTTATCTCATACCAAGGTCGTGGCGATATGCGCGGACGAGTGCCCCCGCCTAAAATGACGATCGCCTCAGCTTGGGGTAACTCACCAGTGGGCAGATATTGCCATTCTAGCGATCGCACTAACCATTTAGAAAAAATTTCATTACTACTTAACAATAAAATTATTAGCGCAAAGCCCAAAAGAATTGAGACAATCCGATTTTTTCTAACTAGATTTATACCCCTGCTATCAGTACTAGCATTTCGCGATCGCTTAAATCGCCATAATAAAATCACTAAAGCGATCGCGATTAATAGACTTGATAAACCAAGTGGATAGAAGAAAAGTGGTAAAAGTTTGGATAAAAATAGCGCCACAGCAAAAAAGCTTAGAAATACTCACGAAATTACATACAAAATTAAATTTATATAGACTATTTCTAATGCTAAGAATAGGTTTTACCTATGTAAATTTTGTTTGAATTATGATTTAATAACAATACTCAGTAATGATGTTGTAATTGTGGGGGGTGAACACAATTTATTTAAATTTAATAAGCTTTGCTACTGGTGCTAACCATGACGTCTGCTGTTATTAATATAGCTGAAGATCAAAAACAATCTCCTAAAGAAATCTTAAAAAGTCTAGAGTTAAGTAAAGACGGATGTATTTACATTGTCCGCGATCGCGTACGGTGGTCATTTTATATTGAACATGGAAAGCTAGTCTATGCTTCGCACTCACTAGAAAGTTTTGAGCGGCTAGAGAGGCATTTGCGGGGACTAAGCCGAGAGATACCAGCACTAAATGACAAGTTACGATCGCAGCTTCGTCTGATGTTTGACGACCCATCTCCAGAGAATGCGAAGTACAAAGTTACTAGCGAAATCCTTTGTGTTGAATATATAGCGATCCTCTGGCTAGTTAATGAAAATTATCTATCTAAACTGATGGCTGGCAAGCTGGTAGCCCGTATCATTCAAGAAGTGGTGGAAGCTTTTCTATGCTTGCCGAATGGTGAGTTTGCCAAGATTTATTACAAACATTTATTGCAAGAGTCGTATTGTAGTTTGTCAATTGATCGGATCTTAGAAGTTGTTGAACGCCGTGTGCAAATATGGTACAAGCTCGGCCCTACAATCTCTTCACCCTATCAACGCCCATACTTAGTTAGTCAAACTAACGCCGAAAAACGGATGTCAGTTGAGACTGTCCAAAGACTGGGACGGATTTTGCGTGGTTTTAATTTTTGTCAGCTAGGTGCATTACTAGGCAAAGATCCACTAGCGATCGCGAAACAACTTAACCCATTAGTTAGCGATGGATCGATCTTATTGAGAGATCCTTTAGCACCTTTTGATATGCTGCCGCGCACCTATTACCTAGCCCCCGAAGAAGAGCGTGAGAACATCGAAAAACTTGCCGAAACATTAGGTGAAGAAACGGAAGTAGGAGAGGATATTTCCAGTATTTCGCGGAGCTTTAGCTATGAATCAACAAAACTATGGAAAGTTGTATGTATAGACGATAGTGAGTCAATGTTGAGCATAATTAACAGTTATTTGGGGAGTGAAGATTTTCAAGTTACGCTTATTCAAGACTCAATGCGAGCCTTAATGAAAATTACTTCTATTCGTCCAGATCTAATTCTGCTAGATATTGGGATGCCGAATGTTGATGGCTATCAACTTTGTTCTTTAATACGTAAATCTTCAAGTTTTAAAGATATTCCAATTGTGATGGTGACAGGAAATAAAGGACTTATTGATCGCGCTAGAGCACGTCTGGCTGGAGCCACAGATTATCTAACTAAACCATTTGTCCAATCTGATTTACTTAAAATGATGATGCGTCATCTTATGTAAGTAAATGTGTACATAGATGTATAAGTAGATATTTTTTCAATTAACCTTGACTTAACCTTACACAACTCGCACAAATACAAATCGGCAGCTTCTTTTATGGTATCTTTATATTTTATTAAGAATTTCAAATACTTAAAAATAAAATTTGTTTGCTATAGGACTTACGCATTGACAGAATAACAAAGATATGATGATTGTAAATTAAGCATTTATCTGGTGGTGTTGGAGTGAGAGAACAGACAAAACCC
>JAYVVP010000285.1:0-3408 GCA_043786935.1 Pseudanabaena sp.
CATAAATGCCAAGATAAACACGTTTGGCAAGAAGATGAAATTGCCTATTTAAAGCAGGCTGGCGAACAGTTGGGAGTTGCTTTTAATGGGCTTCAACTATCGATCGATAAGCAAAATACTGCCGATCAACAACGTTTACGCAATGAATCAATTCAGAATGAGTTAATTACATTGCTATCTGATGTTGAAGGTGCGGTGAGTGGAGATTTAACAGTTCGTGCACAAATCTCGGCGGGTGAAATTGGCATCGTTGCCGACTTTTTTAATGCGATCATCGAAAGTTTGCGAGACGTTGTGAGTAAGGTAAAAAACACGACAGGGCTGGTAAGTACTTCAGTAAATACTAATAACGAAGCAATTCGCAACTTAGCGCAAGAATCAACCTTGCAGACCAAACAACTTGATGAGGCGTTGATATCGGTTGAACAAATGACCGATTCGATTCAACAGGTGGCAAGTAGCGCTCAACAAGCTGCTGAGGCTTCCAATACCGCTGCAAGTACAGCGGAGACTGGTAGTGTTGAAATCGAGCAGTCGGTGCAAAGTATTTTGCTACTGCGTCAAACTGTTGATGAAACTGCCAAAAAAGTAAAACGACTTGGAGATGCGTCGCAACAAATTTCTAAGGTGGTGGTGCTGATCGATCAGATTGCGCTAAAGACAAATATGTTAGCTCTGAACGCCAGTGTTGAGGCGGCGCGAGCAGGTGAAGAAGGTCGCGGCTTTGCAGTAGTTGCGGCGGAGGTTGGAGCCTTGGCAGCTCAGTCAGCAACTGCAACTAGAGAAATCGGCAAGTTGGTTGAAAGTATTCAGCAGGAGACTAATGAGGTAGTCCAAGCGATGCAAGCGAGTACAGTGCAGGTAGTTGAAGGTACAAATCGAGTTGAAGATGCGCGTAGAAGCTTGAACCAAATTGTGCAAGTGTCGCGTCAGGTAAACGCTCTTTTCCAAGAGATTTCTTTGGCAACCACTTCACAGGTGCAAACTTCACAATCAGTGCGATCACTAATGGCAAATCTGTCCACTCAGTCGCAGCGTTCTTCGGAAACTTCGCGTAATGTCGCGATCGCTTTGCAAGAAACCGCAGATGTAACTAGTCAATTGCAAGCATCCGTAGAAACCTTCAAGGTCGAATAAATTGCATAAGTTTTGAAGTTTAGGTGAGCGATCTAAGGCTCGGCTCGCAATTATTTAGAGAGATATATTAGAGATATATATGATAGCCAACAAAAAATCAGTTTCAATCGAGCCAAAGTCTTCTCCAGTAGGTGTAATGGAACCTGTGATCGCATCTGCAACAGCATCTGCAATTGATCTAAAATCTGCCGAATCTGGAGAAGACACCAAAATTATTCGCGGCTTGAAGACATTTGTGGGAGTCGGTTTGGTAGTATTTGGGATTTCGGCATGGAATCTCTTTGATATCTATCGCGGGTTTCGCTCGATTTCTGAAAAGAACTTCCGACTGCAAGAACTCAGTGGCGTAATCATCCATCTTGACGAGGTCTTGACCATGTCAGCACGGATGCAGCCTCAACAGGTGAGCCACGTTGGGAAGAGCGATATCTCAAGTACGATCCTCAGCTCTCGGCGGCGATTGATGAATCGGCAAAGATTGCCCCTGACGCTTATAAAAACTTGTCTACAGAAGTTAATGCTGCCAATACTAAACTAGTTGATTTGGAAAAAAAATCCTTTGAACTAGTCCGTCAGGGCAAAAAGAACGAGGCTTCGCAAATTTTATTTAGTCCTGAATACGAAGCCCAGAAAAAAATCTACGCTGATGGCACAAAAACTGCTCTTTCGACAATTCAGAACGATACTCAAGGGCAGTTAGATTCTTTTAGTCAACGCTTGACTGTTTCTCTAATATTCACATTATTAAGTTTGCCCGCCTTGATTGGCGCATATTTGATTGCGCTGAAGTTAATCCGTGCATATCTAAGCGATCGCGACAAATCTCAAAAAAGTATTGCTGCCTTGCAGATACAACAGTCGAAGGCAGAGCAAGAACAAGCAAGACTAAAACTTCAGCAATCTGTAGCAGAGCAAGAACGAGCAAGGATGGAACTAGAGCAATCGGTTGCGCTTAAAGATCGCGAACGTAGCGAACTTTTACAAAGAGAGTTACTCACTTTTGTGACCGATGTTGAAGGTGCAACTAGTGGTGACTTGACCGTACGCGCTCAGATTTCTGCAAATGAAATCGGAATTGTCGCTGACTTTTTTAATGCGATTATTGAAAGTCTGCGGGACGTTGTTCAACAAGTAAAGAAGTCGGCAGGGCTGGTTAATAAATCGGTTGACACCAATAACGTAGCGATTCGTAATCTCGCAGAAGATGCAATTTTCCAAGCACAACAACTTGAGGATGCATTGCAATCAGTCGAACAAATGACTAATTCAATCCAACAGGTGTCTAAAAGCGCTCAACAAGCTGCCGATGCGTCGATGTCAGCCGCAAATACTGCCGAAACTGGTAGTGTCGCGATCGAGCAGTCAGTACAAAGTATTTTGCAACTGCGGCAAACTGTAGCGGAGACAGCTAAAAAGGTAAAACGACTAGGGGAAGCATCGCAACAAATTTCTAAGGTGGTGGTACTGATCGACCAGATTGCGCTGAAAACGAATATGTTGGCGGTGAACGCTAGTATCGAAGCGGCGTTGGCGGGTGAAGAAGGTCGAGGCTTTGCGGTGGTTGCTGAAGAAGTTGGCGCACTTGCTGCTCAGTCAGCGACAGCAACTAGAGAAATCGAGAGTTTGGTCGAAAGTATTCAAAAAGAAACGACTGAAGTGGTGCAAGCGATGGAAGCAAGTACGGTGCAAGTAGTTGAAGGGACAAATCGAGTTGAAGATGCACGTAAGAGTTTGAATCAAATTGTGCAAGTGTCGCGCCAAGTGAACAAACTCTTCCAAGAGATTTCCTTGGCAACGACTTCGCAGGTGCAGACTTCGCAATCAGTGCGATCGCTGATGGCAAATCTGTCTGCCCAGTCACAGCATTCTTCAGAAATTTCGCGCGATGTGGCGATCGCTTTGCAAGAAACCGCAGATGTCGCCAATCAGTTACAAGCATCCGTCCAAACCTTTAAAGTCGAATAGCAGAAAATCGTAGGAGAGTTAATATGTCAAGCATAACTACATCAGATGCTAAATCTGAAACTACATCTGAAAACATGTCTGAAAATATATTTAGCGATCGCGAATGGGAAGTTCGTTTGCTATTTCTGGATGAAGTTAAAGACTTTTTAGCCGAGATTGAAACAGAAATTATTGGCTTAAGCGATCGCGGTTTGCAGAGAGCAGCGACCAATAAGATTTTAAGGGCAGCCCACTCGATGAAAGGTGGCGCAGCAATGATGGGTTTTCATGCTTTGAGCGAACTTGCCCATCGATTAGAAGACTTTG
>JAYVVP010000286.1:0-9518 GCA_043786935.1 Pseudanabaena sp.
GGACTGGCAGGTTGCTTAATGTGTGGATACTTTTAGCTTACCTGTTTAGTCTTTTTTTTCTTCAAATTTGTTTGGCTTAACCCGAACTGACGTTAAATATTGCCAATCATCAATCTCAATCTAATTTTGTGCTAACTGCAAAATAGCCGCCGCCCTCTCAGCACCTTCATTTTCTACACGAGAGACAAAAGCCAATAACTCTTGATGCTCCGCTTCTGTAATATCACCATTTTCATTTTGTTCACGCAAATAATCAAGCCTAGTTTGGTCATCTGGCAAAAGTCGCCGATCTATAACTTGTAATAGCAACTCTTCAGAACTGGATGATATCAAAGGTTGAGATTACCTAGTTTGCCTAAGTAAATTACTTAATAATTCAATCACCTCACTAAGCGACTCTTCAGGTAATTGCTCGACTAACTGCATAACTTTTTGGCGATTGCCCGTTGATATTGCCATTTCACACTCCTTAACTATCTGCAAAAAGTCCTCTCAATCTATCTATTAGCTCATCACGCTCTTCCTGTTTGCTCAAATCACCACAAAGATCAATCGTTGCCGCCGTAATTGTGCCGCCCTCGATTTCAAACTTAGCTTTTAGTTCCGACATCCCTACAACTTGCGGATAAATCAACAAGACGTTAGGGCATTTGTAGCGTTGAGCATAAGCATACATTTGATAAAAATCTGCCTGTGAAACGCCCAACTTGCGATCGCCTTCTTTCAATCTTTTATATTTCGTATCGATAATCAAGGGGAAAATTCTATTTTGACGGATTACCAAATCGGGCTTGAGTTGAAAGACTTGATGATGATTACTATTTTTTGCCAGATAATGCACTGCACCAAACGACTGTGGCAACAATTCACAACCCTGTAACTGAGTTGGTAAAATTTCGCGGCGATGGCGATCAATAAAGCTGATCACAAATTCCTCAAACAGCTTATTCATATCCAAAGCAAAGGCAAAAGTCTGAAAATTACCACTGGATAGCTGCAAACTCTCATTTTCTAGGAACAAACGCGCCAAATTTAAAAGTGGCTCAAAACGTTGATTTAAGCGTGTACTTGGGATTAGTCGCAAGTTCTCAGCACTCATCTTTGGCAATAAAGTCACCTCTTCCATGCATTGCTGCAATTCATGTAAAATTTGTCGATTATGGAAGTTGCGGGTTATTTGCCATAGCTGCTCTACCACATATCGCAAAACTCGATTGAGATAATTGTCCGCCGTAAACTCATCAAATGTCACCGTAAATAAATGCTTGCGTTCGGGGCGTCGAAACTGCTCGGTTAAGTTCCATTTACCTTTAAGCACTGGCAAAGTATCACTTATTGATTGATAATTGCGAAAAGCCCCTCTCTGCCATTCTTCTAGAAGATTAATCGCAAATAGCCTTGTCAAAATCTCAAACCAATCGAGATCCTCTTGTAAAAGAGAAGCCAATGAATATTGTTTAACGCTTAACTGGTCAGTATATTCCAGCATATACAGCAAATTTCGCACCGATTCCTGATTTTGAGTTTGCGGATCGGTTGATCGATACATCTTTGGTAAAACTTGCACTGTGCGCTGTCCCAGCCGAAAGACGCCCACATGTTGCCTTGCTTTTAACTCCCGCTTGCCATTATGTATAACTGTTTCTAAAGGGCGATCGCCTATCACTCGCTCTAAATCAGCGATCGCTTGCTGCTCTTGCTCTGTCCAGTCAAAACCACAGCTTAACTCATATTCAAATAACGCTAATTTCACAAGTAGACTTCCATAGATAACTAGAGTCATGCTCTAAATTTAGCGCAATAGCCGAATGATCGTATCTGCTAAGCGATCATAAAAGAAATAATCATAAGCGCCGATAGTTTTAATTACTTTGCCTCCAAATTGACGTTTAAATCGCGAAAATTTGTAATAAGCATGATTTAAGTCTTCGCTATAGCCGTAGAAATCGTAAATTTTGAATCCTTTTTGTTTGGCACGTTGAATCGCTGCCCAATGCAAGGCATAAGCAGGCATTACTTGTTGATCGCAATCGCTCCGTCCGCCATACAGATAGATACAGCGATCGCCCCAATACACTAGTAAAATCGCCACTAGTATTTCGCCTTTATACTTCGCAAAGCCAATTTCAGCCATACCTTCGCGAAATAGAGTTTGACAAAGTTTGATGAAAAAGCCATATGGTTCGCTTAAAAAACCTTGTCGGTCAGCTGTTTCGTAAAATAAATCGAAGAAAAATGGAATAGATTCGTCATCGCTGCTAAAAACAGTTTCAACTCCATGTCGTCCACTTAACCGCAAGTTGTATCGCCCTTTGGGATGCATATCCGCTAATAATTCTGCTTCACTTTGTTGTAAATCGATCCAGAGCGTCTGCGAGGGCATCAGATCAGCAGGCGATCGCGTAAAATCCTGATCGATCCATTTAGGCTTAGTAAATAATAAAGGCTCAATGCGTAACGCGATCGCACCACCACTTTGATCAACATCTTTAGCAAGTTTCTCTGCTTCAATCAATAAAAGCTGCATCCCTTCCATTTCCCGATTTGGCGGTAATATCGGCGCGGAAGGAGCAAAAATAATATTTGCGGAACTGCGTTGAGGATAGAAATAGAAGATACAGCCGCCAACTAATTGATGAAACTCATTAAAAAGTCCATACCGAAAAGTTTGGTATCCATCAAGTTCACGAAAATCAGCCCATGCCCAAGACTGCATGAAACATCCGTGATGAGAAGACTGAGTAAGTAAATTCCATTCAAGACGATCGCTATTTGACAGCTTTTTAAGTATCACTTTTTTGACTGTCGCTAGCAAGATTAATCAACCAGTAAACACCACCAATAGTCATCATAAAACCTATAGCGATTAAATCACTTCTATCACTTGAGCCAGAACTACCATAGGAAGTTGATCCCTTTGCAAATACAGCATCTGGAGCCGCTAAATTAGCAACTAGCAAAGTTAGCGAAAGAATAGCAATTACTTTAGCCGTAGTCAAACTGAAGGAAGGACGAGTTGCAGAATTTGGATAAATTACTGGGATAGAATCTTTTTGAGAAAGTTGCTGTTGAAAGTTAATTAATTTAGTTTGCAATTCGCGTAAATCGGTAGCGATCTCGTGGGGTAATTCTTGCGATCGCTCTAGTAATTTGGCAATTAAGCGCGACAAATTAATTTGAGTTAATAATTGCTTTACTCTTGCTAACCATTCTTGAGAAATCTGAGGTGTATGTGAGTGATGCTGTGCAGGAATTAATAAACTGTCTGGGTTTGATTCAATTTGTTTTAGCCAAGCTTTAGCTAGCGATTCTAAACTCATTGGATCGCTAGCATGAGTAAGTTTTGGATTAGCGATCGCCATTGGTTGATCTAATAAATCAAGAAAATCAACTCTTTTTTGTTCTGAGTTATCTAAATTTTGGCTTGAAATATTTGTTAAGTCATTTAAACGATTTAAGAGATAAAAAAGTAGTTGAGAAGAGTCTTTTTTATGAGGAACTATCGAATGTCGTACTTTAGCGATCGCCTGATCAAAAATAAATACTTCTAACAAAGTTTCTAAGCTCAGCTCTCGCAACTCTGATGGCAAATCTAAAGCAGCAATTTCTGAACGAGCGATCGCCGTTTCTGAAGCTAACAGAAATCCCCAGTTTCCATAATCATGATTTACAAAAGAAGGAATCTGTAACTGCATTGGTTTCACGTCTAAATTTGCAGCTTGCATCGTTTGATAGATACACCAAAACGCCCGTGTGTTGTGATCTGGAGAAACAGAATTAGTGGCGATAATCCCTATTGGAATTAGAACTTGTTTGAGTAAATCAAACCATTCCACTGTATAAATCTGAGTCTCTATAACTGAGGCAGGATAAGTGAAGTCACAGATAATTGCATGATATTTGTGAGCTAGATTATCACCAGTAACAAACTCTTGCGCCAGTCTAGTCAAAAAGGCAAAAGCCTCGTGAATATGAATCGTAACTTTAGAATTAGACAAGCTTTGTTTATTGAAAGGTGCAAAAGCTTGTCTACCGAGATCAATAACTTCTTGAGAATAATCTACTAAATCAATCTGACTAACTTGCTGATATCGCAAAATATCTCTTGCGGCAAGTCCATCACCACCGCCACAAATTAGAACTCGCAAAGGTTGATCTGGAAATCGCTTGGCAGCTAAAGCGATCGCAGGAATAGTCAAATACTCATGGTAGATCGCTTCATCGGCGGTATGAAACTGCAATTCCCCATTAATATAAAACGCAGTTCCATTTGCTTGCTTTTCGACAAATAAAGAAGTAGACATGACTTACCGACCTCCAGACATTATCAAGATAAAGCCCAGAATCACCAGTCCCCACGCACAAATCCATTCCCAAGTACGATCTTTCTTTACGTTACTTTTTGAGGAGGTTGAAGTAACTAAAGATTGTTGATTAGCAGATTTTTCAGCGATCGCAAAGTCTTCAGGGCTAACTTTTTTGGTGGAATAAACATGAAGTTCGCGATCCTGCCATGCTTCAATTGCTAGATTCCAAAGATGATCTTCATCCCAATAGTCCCATGTGGTGCGTAATTCATCGCCATCTTCACTTTTATATGTTCCTTTTGTCTCTGACTCAAAATAATAGAGTCGCCCCAATGCTCGTAATTTTGGATAAGGTTGCTGCTGAGATTGCATTGTCTCCCAAAGAGCAAATTGCACGTTATCGCCTACATGTTCCCCAGAGATGCGATTAATTCCAATTTCTTCTGACAAATACCAATTGATGTTAGTTTCGAGGTTGTTAGGATCGAGTTCACGCAATAAATAATAACTAGAATTATGAGATTTGATCAACCACTCCATCATTTCATAACCATTAGCATCATCGTAGGTGCTAAATTCATTAACCGCCCATTGTACCCCCCCATAGGTAACGTAATCCCCTGCTCGAAGGCGAGGTAGAAAACTGATGTAGTCAGTGTCAGTTGTATATTTCACAATTTTCCTGCAATTTCATCAGGGTTAATGCGCTAATTTTATAACAAGAATCCATAAAACAAAAGCGGTGCAAAGCACCGCCTTCACTTTATAGATAGTCGCTATAGATGTAAATTAAATATCTAATTCGGCAATCGCTAGTTTTGAACCATAGGTTTCAATAAATTCGCGACGAGGTGCAACTTTATCGCCCATCAAAATCGTAAAGATCCGATCAGCTTCTGCAGCATCTTCGATCGTCAGGCGTTTAAGCGATCGCGTGGCAGGATTCATGGTTGTTTCCCATAGCTGTTGCGGCATCATTTCGCCTAAGCCTTTGAATCGTTGAATGTTGTAATTAGCATTGGCAGGGAACGTAGCAATCGCTGCTTGTAATTCGCGATCGCTATAACAGTACTGAGCAGTTTTGCCCCGTTCCAATTTATACAATGGCGGACAACCGATATAGATAAAACCGCGATCAAGCAATTCTCTTTGATAGCGATAAAAGAATGTCAGCAGCAAAGTCCGAATGTGCGCTCCATCTACGTCCGCATCAGCTAGCAGAATAATTTTGTGGTAGCGCAATTGTGACTCATTAAAGTCTTCACCTTTGATGCCTAGCCCACAGCCTGTAATCAGCGCTTGAATTTCATTGTTTTTATAAATCTTGCTATCATCGGCTCTCTCGATATTGAGAACTTTACCGCGCAATGGCAAGATTGCTTGATAATGGCGATCGCGTCCTTGCTTGGCACTTCCGCCCGCAGAATCACCCTCAACGATAAATATTTCCGATTCTTTAGGGTCTCGAGAACTACAATCGGCTAGTTTACCAGGCAAAGTGGAAGACTCTAAAGCTGATTTGCGGCGAACTAGCTCTCGGGCACGGCGAGCAGCTTCAGCAGCATTAAAAGCTTGCAGTGCTTTTTCGATAATCGAAGTAGCAACAGAGGGATGGAACTCTAAATATTCATTAAGAACTTCACCAACAAATGAATCCACGATACCGCGTACTTCGGTATTCCCTAATTTAGTTTTAGTTTGACCTTCAAATTCTGGATCGGTAACTTTGACTGAAATTACGGCTGTTAAACCTTCACGGACGTTTTCGCCTGCCAGATTGGATTCACCTTCTTTAATCTTTTTCAGCCTTCGAGCCGTGGCATTCATGGTGCGAGTGAGAACGGTTTTTAGACCCTCTAAGTGAGTTCCCCCATCAATCGTGCGGATGTTATTAGCAAAACCAAGCACGTTGTCGTTATAGGAGTCAATACACCATTGCAATGCGACCTCGACTACGACATTATCCCGTTCACCATGTACATAAATAATGTCAGGATGAATCGGTTCTTTTTCTCGAGTCATGTAGGCTACATATTCACGAATACCACCCTCATAACAATAAATATCAGTCCGAAGTTCTGCACCACGGCGATCGCAATATTCGATTTTTACGCCAGCATTAAGGTAAGCCAGTTCTTTCAGTCGGCTTGCCAGAATGTCGTATTCAAATTCAGTTTGAGTAGTAAAGATTTGAGGATCAGGCTTGAAACGCACCTGTGTACCTCGGCGTGGTTCGACTTCTTGGCTCTTGCTAGCAACCAATTCGGTAACAGCAAAGCCTCTTTCATAGCGCTGTTTATGAACTTTGTCGAGTCTCCATACAGATACTTCAACCCATTCCGATAAAGCGTTAACCACAGAGATACCAACCCCATGCAAGCCGCCTGATACTTTATAGCCGCCATTACCAAATTTGCCCCCTGCATGGAGAACGGTTAAGACAGTTTCGAGGGCAGATTTGCCTGTTTTCGGATGAGTGTCTGTAGGAATGCCCCGACCATTGTCTGACACGCAAACTGAACCGTCGGGTAAAAGCTCAACCAATATGCGATCGCAATGCCCCGCTAGAGCTTCATCTACGCTGTTGTCAACGACTTCAAAAACGAGGTGATGTAATCCTTTTGGTCCCGTTGTACCAATATACATTCCAGGTCGTTTACGAACTGCTTCGAGTCCTTCAAGTACTTGGATCTGATCGGCATTATAAGTTTCAGTAACTAACTCGGGCATGAAGGTAAACAGCTCCAGAAATATATCGCTTTCAAAAGTACTTTTAAGGACACTCTTGATGATGCTTTAAGATGTGTTTTGAGTAAAGATCCAAAAACACTATACGATTATAGCTCAAAAGCCTTACAGATATATCAAAACCATCTCAGATTAAGTTTTTATATGTCTCATGAAATCGTAAAAAAGATCGCGAATACACAGCATCTCTTATCTCTTGGGTTTAGCGATTTAAATTCTGGTAAGATTCTTTATATGAAAATTTTAGGAATCGATCCAGGATTGGCAATTGTTGGATTTGGTTTAATCGAAGTTGAAAAGCCTGCTTCACCCAAACTATTAGAATTTGGCACGATTGTTACACCAAAACACACACCGATTGGAGATCGCCTCAAGACTATATATGAAGATATGCACACGCTAATCGAGCAGTTTCAACCCCAAGTGGTAGGAATGGAAAAGTTATTCTTTTATAGAATGGGAAACTTGGTTAATGTCGCTCAAGCCCGAGGTGTAATTGTACTCGTGTTAAATCAACACAAGATTGAACCAATCGAATTTTCACCGCCCCAAATTAAACAAGCGCTGACAGGGCATGGTAATGCTGATAAGAGTGATGTACAGCAAGCAGTTGCTCGTGAGCTAAGTCTTGATAGTATCCCTCGTCCCGATGATGCTGCTGATGCGATCGCGACGGCTCTAACTTGTTGGCTTATCGCCTAAATACCGCCTAAGTGTAGTTAAGATTCCAACTATAGCGATCGCTTTACAACTAAAGTAACTAGATTTTAAAAATATGCAAGATACCGCCGACTATACCTGTGCTTTTTGTGGAGAGACTAACACGACATTTGTTGACTTAAGTGCTGGCTCACAACAGTCCTATGTAGAAGATTGCCAAGTTTGCTGTCAGCCTAATGTGCTGTATGTGCAAATTGATGAAGACACTTTAGACATTGAAATCAACAGTGAGCCAGAAAGTTGAAACATAGCTATTAAATTAGCAACTTGGGTGGAATCAATAAGAATAAAGTTCCATTACTAGTCCAAGGTGGAATTTGAGGTAATGATAAACCAATAATGCCAGTTTTTTTTAAGACTAATACACCTCTAGATTCACCCCAAATTAGCAGTTCGGCCCATATAGTCAGGTCAGGTTCATGTCCGATTATGCCTAGCGAAGCTTTTGCAGGTTGTGGATGTTTACCCAACCATTCCGAAACCCAACTTAGCCATTTTTCAAAATCACCTTCAGGCGCAAGTTCCGATGATTGCTGAACAGGACAATCCCCAAAAACACTGGCAAAAATCTCAGATGTTTGCTGAGCACGAACTAGAGGGCTAGTTTGCAGTAAGTCAAAGCGTAAACCTAAGTCATAAAGGCGTTTGGCAACTTGCTTAGTTTTTTTACGCCCTTCCTCATTAAGAGGTCGTTGGATATCATCCTCATAGGTTCCGCGCTCTTCCGCAATACCATGTCGAATTAAGTAGAGGCTAGGCATTGACTAACAATCCTTCAAGTAATCCTTCAAACAACGCTTTACCATCAGTACCGCCTAACATTCCTTCAGCCGCTCTTTCGGGGTGAGGCATCATCCCGATCGCATTACCTTGTTTATTGCAAATACCTGCGATGTTGCTTAGTGAGCCGTTAGGGTTGGCTGAGTCTGTTACATTTCCGATCGCATCGCAATAACGAAACACGATTTGATTGTTGTCTTCGAGTTCCTTGAGTGTCTCAGCATCGGCAAAATAACAGCCTTCACCATGGGCAATCGGTAAAGTAATAACTTGCTGTTTTTGATATTTCTGCGTGAACGATAAATCATTCCGTTCAACCCGCAAAGGTACGCGATCGCAAATAAAATGTAAATCTCGATTTTTTACTAAGGCTCCTTGTAGCAGACCCGACTCAGTTAAAATCTGAAATCCGTTACAAATGCCGAGCACATATTTTCCTTTAGCCACATGCTCTTGTAGCGATCGCATTACGGGTGCAAATCTAGCGATCGCGCCACATCGCAGATAATCACCATAACTAAATCCCCCTGGCACTACGATCACATCACAATCACTAATATCAGTGTCTGTATGCCAAATTAGCCTTGTCGGCTGCTGCAAAATACCACTCGTTACAGTTGCCACATCGCGATCGCAGTTAGAGCCAGGGAAAACTATAATACCAAATTTCATAATTTGGACTCCTGAGTTATGGAATTTAACTCAAAGCGATAGTTTTCGATCACAGGATTTGCGAGTAACTTATCGCAGGTTTCATTTAGCTTTAAGGTTGCTTCTGCATCGTTTGCTGCGTCTAAGACAATTTCTACATACTTACCAATCCGAACCGAGTCAACGTAATAGTCCATTTGTTTGAGCGCAGACTGAACAGCAGTGCCCGCGGGATCGAGAACGGAAGGACGTAAGGTAACAAATATACTGGCTTGATACTTCATGCTTACTGTGAAATGTTTAGATGCGATT
>JAYVVP010000287.1:0-9498 GCA_043786935.1 Pseudanabaena sp.
GCTTTATGCAATCTTAGATGCGCCGCCCTATGGGATGAAGCGCGGTGTGATTCCGATTTTGTTGACAGCGGTGTTATTAGATCACGTTGATAATATCAGCGTCTATAAAGATGGAACTTTTATTCCAGTATTGGGAAGCGAACATTTTGAATTGTTGGTAAAGCATCCACAGCGCTTTGCGATGAAGCATTTTGAAATAGTGGGCTTGCGATCGCAGGTCTTCCGTGAGTTAGAAAATGTATTGCGATCGTCTAGTACCAAATCGAATGAGAAAAAGATACCTGCAAACATTCGCAATGTCACAATGCTATCAGTAGTCAAACCATTATTTCAGTTTGTCAAGAAGCTACCTACTTACACTACAAAAACAACGCGCATGAGCATCGAAGCACAGGCAGTTGTCCAAACCCTCCAAAAGGCTCAAGAACCCGATGTACTTCTATTTCAATCTTTGCCTATTGCTTGTGGACTAGCGGCGATCGTTGCTGGTCAGGCTGATGACGGTACAACTGCAAAGCAGTTTAAGAGTAAGTTAGTTCAGGTTTTACATGAAGTTCAAACTACTTACGATCACTTACTTGCTGATTGTCAAAGCCTTTTGCATGAAGCTTTCGGAGTGCGGCGAAATAGTGAGAAGTTGCGGGAAGACTTGCAGGTTAGAGCAAGTTATTTGGTTGAATCTTGTTTGGAACGAACATTGCGCCGATTTGTTTTGGCAGCTGCGGATGAAACTGCGGACGATCGCCGATGGTTGGAGTCTTTGCTGATGATTGTAGTGGACAAACCTGCTGAATCTTGGACTGATGCAGACATGACTAGTTTTGAACCAAAGCTGAGCGATTTAGCACGTCGCTTTATTAATCTTGAAGCTTTGCAAAAGGGGATGGTCGCCTCAAAAAAACAAGGGTTTGATGCTCGTAGAATCACGATCGCTCGTCCCGATGGTCAGGAGGTTCATCGCTTGGTTTGGCTCGATCGCGAAGATAGCGATCGCCTCGAACCATTGGTAGAAAAAATCTTGAATGAAGCAATCGTGCAAGGTAGCAATCGTTTACAACAAGCTTTAATTGCCAAATTGGCTGAGAAAGTCTTGGGAGAGCGACAGCTAGAAGATGTCAATCTAATTTCCACAAAGGTATCAAGTCAAAAGAGATCCCCAAAAAGCTCATAGATCGATTAAGCCTAAGCTAATTAGAATTGCATTGTTTACGCAGTCCATTAGCTGATCGGAGACAGCCCCTAGTCGTTTAACTAGGCGTTGTCTATCAATAGATCGAATTTGGTTGAGTAAAACTACTGATGGATAGCTCAGTCCCCCTTCAGGTGGAGTGATTAAAACTTCTGTGGGATATATCTCAGCATCAAATTGAGATGAGAGGGCAGCAACAATAGTAATCGGGCTATGTTGATTAGAAATATTATTTTGGAGAATGAGTGCTGGACGAGTTTTTTGAATTTCTGAGCCAACTATAGGGTCAAAGTTTACTAGGTAAATTTCACCTCTCTTGGGAAGTGTTACCTGTTGGCGTTTTGCCATGATTCCTCATCAATATTAAACCAGTCTTGGGTAATGCCTAAATCTCTTTCAGCCCATCGGACTGCACCTTGTTTGAGCTTTTCCCTAAGATTTTCTTTTGCTTCGGCATTAATGTAGTACTTTACTGCTTGATCGATAAAATGACTACGATCGCCTTTTGGGGCTATGCGATCAAGTAACTGTAAGGTTTCATTAGGCAGTGTAATATTAATTCGTTGATACATAGTTACCAATACTCATTAACTATATGTATCATACTATCAGTGTCTAAAAGTTTTTTCTAATTTAATGAGTGATATATCTGGGGGTAACGATAAAAAAATAAAACAAAAAACTATAGCGCAGGCTATTTTACAGGTGATGGGTGAAGCAAATTGCCCAATGACTTCCCAAGGGATTTGTCAATTGATTCTAGAGAGAAATCTCTATCATTTCAATACAAGCGATCCTTTAAAAATGGTGAGAGATGCTTTATGGCGGCATGATGTAAAAACTGGCAAGCGATCTTCACCAAACAAATTTTTTGTGCAAGATGGCAAATATTGGACTCCTCTAGAAAGTAACCCTTCCTTAGCCGAAGAAATTCAAGAAGATATAACTATGATTGATTTTGAAGCATCTTTATTTGATTATTTATTTGACTTAGAAAATTTAGACAGTAATTGAGTTATGACAAGACATATTTTAGGACTATCAGGGGGTAAAGACAGCACAGCATTAGCAATTTTAATGCACAAGGAAGTTCCACAAATGGAATATTTCTTTTGTGATACTGGTAAAGAACTCTCTGAAACATACGATTATTTAGAAAGAATTAAAGCAAGATTAGGGATCAAAATTAAATATCTCAATTCTGAAAGAGACTTCGATCATTTTTTGATACTACATGGCGGACATTTGCCATCACCTAAAATCCGTTGGTGTACTGAAGAGATGAAAATCAAGCCATTAGAGAGATTTGTCGGTAATGATGAAACTATTAGTTACATCGGTATTAGAGCAGATGAAGTTCGAGATGGTTATATTTCTAGAAAACCTAATATTCTTCCTGCTTATCCTTTTAAAGAGAGAAATTTAGTTAAAGCTGATATTATTCGTATTCTTGATGAAAGTGGAATTGGGATGCCTGATTATTATCGATGGCGTAGCCGATCAGGATGTTTTTTCTGCTTCTTTCAACGTAAATATGAATGGGTAATGTTATCAGAAGAACATCCTGATCTATTTGCCCAAGCGGTAGAATATGAAAACAGTGAAGCCAAATCCAAGGGTACAAGTTATACGTGGACTCAAGGCGAAACTTTGTTAGAAATTATCGCTCGTAAAGAGCAAATCATTGCTGATCATGAAAAGGCGATCGCTAGAGAAAAGAAAACATCCCCAAAGCTTAGCCTTGCCGAAGTATTAGAATCAGTACTAGACGATGAAGATGACGAAATGCCTTGTTTAGCTTGCCATTTGTAAATATTATAAAATAAATGTTATGGACAACTACTCACAAGCTTTAAATAATTTGGTACAGCGCATCGTTCAAGAAATTGCGCCATTACGCATTATTCTGTTCGGCTCTGGCGCTAGAAATAATATCAATGATGATAGTGATATAGATCTATTGGTAGTTATGCCTGAAGGAACACACAGACGAAAAACTGCTCAGTTACTCTACAAAAATATTAGAAATATCAGTATTCCTTTTGACATCTTGGTAGTTACTAGCAGCGATCTTGAAAAGTATAAAGATAGCGTAGGGCTAATCTATCGAGAAATCTTAACCGAAGGAAAACAAATATATGTCCACTGAAGACATGAAAAATGACTTGGTGCAAAGTTGGCTGACGTATGCCAAAAGTGATCTAGAGTTAGCGAGAGTTTGTTTACCAGAGTCAGTGCTATTAGAGACACTTTGCTACCATGCCCAACAAGCGGCTGAGAAAGCTTTAAAAGCTTTACTCATTGCCTATTCTACTGACCCTCCCAGAACTCATAACATTGGTACATTACTAGACTTGTTGGAGAAACATACAAATATTTTAGAGGAGATTAGAGAATCAACAATTTTAACAGAATACGCAGTATCTTCTCGCTACCCTAGCTTTGTAGAACCTGTAGAAGTAGATGATTATGAGTTTGCTTTAGCATTAGCTGATAGGGTGTTTTTGTGGTCTAGCCAAATTATTGAAAGCAAAGTTTGAATTTCTAAAAGAACAGTTTTATGACTATCGCGATCGCCAAAACCAACAAAAGTACTAAGTCCAGAGTTACCTTTGCTGACTACCTGACTTATTTTGACGGGTCTGACACAAAATATGAACTAGTTGACGGAGAACTTGTAGCAATGTCATTAGCCACTGGAAAGCATGGCGGAATTACTAAGTTTTTAGAAAGAGATCTTGACGGCGAAATTGAGCGCACTGACTCACCTTGGATTGCATTGCAGAGCCTTGTCGGAGTCCGTTGTCCTCGTGGCATTGGACTAGATACCGTCAGAATTCCTGATGTGGTAGTGATGCAGAGAAATGATTGGCAAGCTTTGCAAGAGCGTGAAGCCTTGATTGATTTTGATCTATCTGCACCATTGCTTGTCATCGAAGTAATCAGCCCTTCCACTAAAAACATTGACTACCGAGCCAAACGCACTGAATACGCCGCCCGTGATATTCCTGAATATTGGATCATCGATCCGCTAGAGGCAAAAGTCTCAGTATTAATCAATGCCGATGGTTGGTACGACGTAACCGAATTTTTTAATAGCGATCGCCTGATTTCCCCAACTTTTCCAGAACTTCAGCTAACCCCACAAACAATTTTTTCTATCTAAACCTATGCCAGAACTACAACTTGGATTTCACGGTAAATTTGCACTAAAAAAAGATGAGGTTTTAAGAATACTCAAAGTTGCTACAGAAGATGAGGGCGCTAAAGGTACAAAAGAAAGCCTTATGACCAGAACTGGATTAGGTAACGAAAAGGTCTTGCGAATCAAAACTTGGACTATTCGTTCTGGACTAGTTGATAAGAAAACTGGAAAACTTACTCCAGAAGGAGAAATTGTTTATAAGTATGATCCATACCTACAGTCCCCCGTGACTGATTGGCTAATGCACTTCTATCTCAGTTTCGGTGACAATGGTTTAGACAAACCTCCAGAAGACCCTGCCGATGGCGGCGGATGGACATGGTTTGTGTATAGTTTCCTGCCAAATCATCACGCATTTAGTCGCAACACTTTTGAAAATGCAGCTTATCAAGTTTATGAAACCGAAGGAACAAAATCTGAAAACATCAGTGAAAGGTTAAGCAAAGTTCTCAAAGCTTATACTGACAAAAAGGACGCACTCGCCCAAATTAACTTTTTAAAATCCCCCACTAAAGACCAATACATCGCAGGACAGGCAAACCTGCCACCCGATGAATTAATTGCTTATTTTCTAGCAAAGATCTGTGAAAGAGATTTTCAAGGTTTGTCTCAAATCAACAGCGATCGCCTGCTAAATCATCCCTACGGACTCGCTCCCATTCTCGGCATCAGCCCCGACCAAGTGCAAGACCTCCTCGATCGCCTCTCAGGAAAAGGCATCATCGAGCAGTACAAAACCGTCCCTCCCTTCCAAATCATCCCCCGATGGCATCAACCTCTAGACTTATTGGAAAAATCTTATGTCAACCAATGATGCGATCAATCAACTAGCACTCGATAAAGTCGAACTACGCGATCGCCCCTATCTGCTCTACACCGACAAACTGAGTAAAACAGCCTTGAGTCAATTAGCCTTTCGGTACACTGCCGATCGCGTTAGCTATCGCGATGACCTGATTAAACGCCATACTAGCAACAGCAAAAGCGGGTACTTAAATCTGCAAATGCATATCAGTCGAGAAGTTGAAGCAATCAAACAAATTTGTCAGAACGCAACCAAACCGATCGTCTTGCTAGAAGATCTAGATGTTTTGCTTACCTATCTCCACACCCGTCCCAATAGCCCCCTTAACCAATTTTGGCGAAATCTTGCCGCAACCCGTCAACTTGCCTGTCCTATGTGGATATTATTACCTAAGACTTGGGAAACCGAAATGTCGGACAAAAAAAGTTTATGGGATATTCGCGTTAAATACTTATAAAATTATAGTTAACAAATAGGGGTTGGATTATGTTTTTAAGAGATTTTATCAGCATCAATGAGGCAGGTTCGATTGAGCCTGTCGTCAATCTTGACATGATGAATGATCACGATAAAAATCTTAAACTATGTGAAGGCTTTGTCTTTAACTACAACAGCGATCGCCCTAAAGAATCCACAGTTGGCTTACTCGACATTTTGCGCCGCAGTTATCACAGCCCCAACTCTCCCAATATCCATTGTGTAGTTCAAGACTATGGCAAGGGGAAAACTCATTTTGCCTTAGCGATCGCCAATTTCTTCAGCAAACCCCA
Source organism: Pseudanabaena sp. (assembly GCA_043786935.1). Taxonomy (GTDB): domain Bacteria; phylum Cyanobacteriota; class Cyanobacteriia; order Pseudanabaenales; family Pseudanabaenaceae; genus Pseudanabaena. The sequence continues at coordinate 5,970 of JAYVVP010000287.1, forward strand.
CGACAGTCCCGAAGTCAAAGGCATCTTTAATAGCATCAAAATTACCACAGGCGAAAAGAATAAAGGAGTTTATGACAACTTAGAATCCTTCAAATCTAGAAGTAACCATCTTGTTCTTTGCCTGCGTGGCGATAAATGTGATGATCTGCGCCAACACTTTTTAGATGTAGTCTTAAAAGCTCTAAACAATGCAGATGTAACAAGCTCTATTGCTCATCAGCTATGCCTAAGACCCTTGCAATATCTTGAGCAACTTAGCGATGGAGATAGAGTAAAAGGCGATCGCTTTCTACGTCAGAACAAAGCCCAAGAAGGCGATATCGAGGCTATTTGCGAACTTTTGCGAAATAACAATCACGAGGTGATTTCCCTTGTGATTCAAGTTGCCGATGCGATCACCAATGGCTTTGCTCCAAACTTCATTAAAAATATTGAAATAGAAGAGATTTTTGATGATTTAGTTAAAAATCTTTGCACAGGAAGTAATGCTAGATTTCAAGGTATTCTCATTCTCTTTGACGAACTTAACAACTATCTCGATAGCTGGCTAACTAATAAACACGCAGCAGGTAATACAGCCCCCCAAAACCTGACCAATGCCTGTGTAAATCATAAGACTAAAATCGCCTTAATGAACTTCACACAGGTTGACCCTAATTCCAAAAGCTCTCTCAGTGGTTTTCAAATTATTTCAACTCGCCTAGCCCCTGCGGATGCTACCTATAGCCCCGTGTCTAGCCTAGAGCGTGTCATTGATGATGTGATCGTACAGCAGGATAATGAAGGTTGGAAAGCTTTTAGAAACAATTGGGATAATGTCTTATCAAGAGATAGTGAAAGAATATATAAACGCGCTCGTAAGTATCAAGACGGAAATAATCTGACTGCCAGAGAATTTCATGCACATCTAGGTTTAGGATGTTTCCCATTACATCCCTTTGCCAGCTACTTACTATGCAATCTCGAATTTACACAAGGGAGAACAGCGATCGAGTTTGTCAGAAATGAAATCGGCGAGTTCCTCAATAATCCCCCTGAAATTGACCATCCAAAGCGACCTAACCAACTTTATGCCACATCCTTAGTTGATGCCTTTGCTCCTAACTTTAGAGTTTCTGCTAGTAAAGCTGTCCTCTATGAAACCTATACTCAAACTCTTGAAGGAATAGTTGCCGAGGCTGACAGTAGTGAAATCAATGTAGTTAAGGCTATTTTTCTATATAACGCTAGTAGTGATTTGATTATCAAACAAGCGAATGATAGTCATGAGAAAATTTTGTGTGATCTAACAGGTCTATCAGAACTACAACTAAAAGAAGCGATCGAAAGACTCATCAACCAACGTCAGGCAATCTATCGCCGCAATGATGGTATTTATCAATTCTTTACAGGTACTAACCCTCGTGAACTTGAACAGAGAGTAATAGCTGAACTAGAGGAAAAAGGAAATCGACAGTCTCCAGAGATTACTTTTGTTGAATATTGTCGTGAGAATATTACTAGGGTATTTAGCGAAGAATCCACAAAGGCGAACCAATTCGCTGCTGAAAATGGATTGTTGGCATCAGATTGGTGTTTTGAAAATCAGATCTTCACGATCAAAGAATTAGAAAAACTGCTTAATTCTGCGCCAGAAATTGCAAAAGCAAAAATCAAGAGGGTTAGAGATGATGGATATCATGGCATCATAGCCCATGTAATCGATAATAATGCTCAAGACCTTGACGCACTGTGGGATGAAATTGATAGTTACCTGCAAAAGTCACCAATCCATCAGCGTCTAGTAGTAGCGATCGCTAAACAAAGCATTGGAGAGGGAGAACAAAATCTTGGGCGGATCATCCAAAAGATTGATATTCTCAAGACTAAATTCAAGGCAGAGCAAGGAACAGCTTCTTATATCAAACTACTAGCTGACTGGGAAAAACATCTTCGCGATCGCACCCACGAAATTCTCAACCGCCCTGACAATTTAAGACATCATTCCACTAGCAGCAATAAACTTACCCTACAACTACGAAAATATTCTACATACCATATCAGCGCCCTACTAAGTGAAATCTATCCCTTTGTACCTAGTATTGGTGGTGTTGACAAACTCTCAATATTCCCCAAGATTCATTCTACAGGCAACAAAATTGCTGCAACGGTTGCTATTCAACTATTAGCAGGTAAAGGAAAGATTACGTTTGCTAGTCTACCCAGAGAAACTAGCTACACAACAGCAATTGATGGCGCATTTGTCAAAAGCTGGAAGATTTTAAAACAAACTTCCAGTAACTATATCTTGCAAGAACCTACTGATCAAAAAGTAAGAGATGCTTGGGACAAAATTTCTCAACTCTGCAACCTAAATGGAGAGAAGTTTAAAGAAGTCTCTCTGTCTGATATTTGGCAAATTCTCAGTGATGCCCCTTATGGATACAATCACCTTACTTTTACCGTATTACTTGCTAGTTGGTTAAGTTTTCATCGTGAAGAGGTTGTTCTAAGAGGTATCACTGATCTCAAGGCTAAAACTGCTCAATCTATGCAGACTAAAAGCTTAGAGGAATGGGCAGCAGCAAATATTTTAGAAAAGGCTGATGTTTTTGTTGATAAGTGGATTGTCAAATTTAGTGCCAAGCTGATTCGCCGAGAAAAAATTGCTGCGCCCAAGATACCTGATTTACCAACTACATGTGATCAAGTAATTACCTATCTAAACCAAGCAAAAGACTTTTTAGAAACAAATAGCAACACACCAGAAGCAAATGATGTCAAAGAATGGCAACCGAAACTCAACAAGATCATCAAGGATTTTGATAATTGGTATAGACCAATTCAAGAAGCCGCAGGACTTAGTTTAGAGACCCCTCTCGAAAAAGTAGTACATCTATATCCCCAATCTCTTAAAGAATGTCCTGTTGTTGATATCACAAGAACTTCTAGCCAAAATGAACTACAACACCAAGCCTTACAGCGCTTACAACAAATCCTTGAAGAGAGGGTAAGGGGTCTACAAGTAGATCCCGAAAGCTTAACTACAGTTCAAAACTGCGTCTCTAGTATTAGTAATATTGAGTCAGCGATTAGATCTTTAGGTTCCGTCGCAGCTTTACCCGATCATTATGCTAAAAGCCTAGAACAATCTAAATCAGATATAACTCGTCGCCAAAATGAGATCGCAATTAGGGAGCAAATCACTCAAAAACTGCGTGAAGTACAAAACCGTTATGAAGGTTTGAGTCAAAATGCTACTCAGCAGGAGTTAATTGACACTCAAGAAGCGATCGCCCAATTTGCAGAAACATTACCAGCATTGAGAAATGAAACTAAGTATCAAGAGACAGTACAACAAATTAGCGATCGGCAAGATGAACTCAAACAACAATTACAAAACTGGGGTAGTCGTTATTTAAGTCCAGAAATAACCAAGCCTGAAGCTACCGAACTGCTCGTTGCCATCTCAAAACAAGAGAATCGCTACACGGATACTAGTGATAAACAACGTCTACAAGATATATTTAATAGCCTGAATCAACTTATT
>JAYVVP010000288.1:0-3379 GCA_043786935.1 Pseudanabaena sp.
GTTCTAAGCCGATATCAAAAACACATTGCGTACCTAGCAACTTACGACTAACGATTTTCATTTTTACTTCCTAAAACGTTAACATAGCAAAATGGAGGCAGCGCTTCGCACTACCTCCATTTTATTGATTTTAATAAAATTTATGGCTCAAAGCCTTCTAGTTCAGGTACTTCAGCAACTAAATGTACGCCTTGAATATACAGAGAGCGACCATACTTACCAACATTTTCTAAGCGCAATTTGCCGCCTTGCTTTTTAGCTTGCACTGCCATGTCGATCGCAGCACCTACGCCCCTGCTTACGATTTTGGTCACTCCTTCAAAATCCAAGACGATCGCCGCCAGTTTACGGTCTATAAATGGCTGTACGGCTTGTCTAAAATATGGAACCGTAGTTACACTCAAAGCACCATTTAGTTTGAGAATAACTTGATCGCCATCAATCTGTTCGACGATCTTGAGTTCATCTTGTAAAAATGAGGAATGAGTCATGATTGGAGATTTGGTGTGGGGATAGACAAAAACTTACTCATACGGATAATTGTACCTTGATCAGTAGACTCGATTTCTACCTTGTCAACCAATGCTTTGATCATATGTATACCAAAACCGCCATCTTTGACACCAATCTCGGATATCAAATCAAAATCAGGTGGTGGCACACTGTCAACATCAAAGCCCGATCCACGATCATGGATTTCTACAGTTAGGCTGTTGTGCGCTGCGATAACTAAAACTTCCACATCGAAGTCAGATGTACTGTAAAGAATCGCATTGATTAAAGCTTCGGTAAGAGCTTGTACGATGTCTTGCACAGCATCAGGACTAAATCGCATTTTTGTAGCGAGTACTTCGATCGCTGCGATGGGAATGTCCTCGATTCCCTCAATGGGCGGAATTGAGATTCGCAGCTTTAGAGGCTTCTCACTCATGGGGAGTCATTCTTTAGCTTTTTATTAGCTTTGCCAGATTCAATATATCACGTTCTCAACCGATGTTGGAAAACCAAACTAATTTTAACAGCAATTATTAAGTACATGGAGCGCAAATACTTCCATTTACTGATGAGACCCCCAACTTCTAACTATTTCGGCGAGCGCTGCCATTGATGCCGAAGCAATAATTAACAATACACTTAGGGCATTTAATTCAGGAGTTACGCCACCATTCCGCAGTGATGAAAAAATGGCGATCGGTAATGTAGTCGAGCCAACGCCTGCCGTGAAGTAAGCAATTACGAAGTCATCCATACTAAGAATGAAAGCGAGAAGACAGCCTGACACAATGCCTGGTAAAAGCTGTGGCAATAATACTCGCAAAAAAGCTTGCAGAGGTGTAGCACCGAGATCGAGGGCAGCTTCTTCGAGTTGCGGATCGATAGTGGCAAGGCGACTGGACACGACAACTGTGACATAGGCTAAGCAAAACACAATATGTGCAATCACGATTGTGCCAAGACTGAGTGGTAACTTGATAGCGGCAAAAAATACGAGCGTAGCAACAGCGATCGCAATGTCAGGAACGATTAAGGGTAAATAGGTGGCTCCTCGATATAAACTCTTGCCTGGAAAATAGTAGCGAGCTAAACCGACTGCGGTGAGCGTGCCTAGCACTGCCGAAACAGATACAGCCACTAGTGAGACACTTAGACTATTTTGTAGAGACGTTCGCAAGATTGGATTTTGCAGAAATTTGGAGTACCACTCCCAAGTGAACCCAGTCCATTGCGAAGGGGAGGGTGATTTATTAAAGCTAAATATAGTAAGAACAGCGATCGGCAAATACATATATAAAAATGCAATCACCGTATACCAAGTTTGCCATCTTTTAATTGGCGGAACTTTGATTTGACTAGCCATCACTTACCACCCTGCGATCGCCATATTTGATTAGCAATGCAATTACAACAGTTACAGCTAATATCAGCACCATGCTGATTGCTGAGCCAAATCCTTTGTTATTACCTGCACCCAAAAATTGCAACTCGATGATTGAGGCGATCGTGCGACTAGCAGGGCCGCCTAATAGCTGAGGGTTTATATAATCGCTAAAACTAGAGATGGAGACAAGTGCGGTTCCCGCAATAATACCTGAAGATACTTGAGGGACAGTAATTTGCCAAAAAGTTTGTCTAGAGTTAGCCCCGAGATCAGCCGCAGCCTCTAGCAAACGCAGGTCGAGACGTTCGAGCGAAGTATATAAAACTAAAACCATGTAAGGGAGATAAGTGTAAACCATGCCAATAATTACACCTTCTGCTTTATTCAACACATTGATCCCTGACAGACCAATTAAGTTAAGAAAACTATTTAAAACGCCTGTCGGTCGCAAAATAGTAATCCAAGCATAGGATCGCAATAACGATGAAGTCCACAGAGGCAGGACAAATAGTAGTAACAAAATATTGCGCCACTGCTTAGGAATAATAACGGCTAGCCAATAAGCAACAGGAAAACCGAATAATAAACAAAATCCTGTTGTGATCAAGGCATAAATCACCGATCGCCATACTACAGTCAGGTAAATGAAGTTACCACCAACATAATCAATGACTTTGAAATAGTTTTCTAGCCCAAACTCAGTTTTACCAGATGGGACAAGGCTTTGAATGAAAATTAAAATTGTGGGAATAAGCAGAAATGAGATCAGCCAAAACCCAGTTGGAAAAAGCAAAGCAAAAGGTTCAAGCCACTTAATCTGCTGATCTGATCGCTTATTAGGGGTAGGGGTATTATTTACAGTCATCGGTTTTAAAAGTAAAGAACCCTGGAGTCAACGCCTTGCGATCGCAAATAGCGGGATACAGATTCCGCCGAGTCACGACTTTGATAAGCACCTGCATGAATATAAGTACCACGTCCTGAATTTGAGAAAAAGGCGTTAGGTACATACTGACGCACTCGTGACAACAAAAACTGATTGTTTAGGTTTGCGGGTACTGCTGCCACATAACGGAAGTTAGTATTTTGACTTTGTTGAGGTAATAACTGCTCGGTGCTTAATCCAAGAGAGTTGTCATAGCTAGTGGCGGCTGGCGTTGCTGCTGCTTGAATAAATCCAGACTGTGGCTGCACATAAGTATTTGGTTGCACATAAGCATTTGACTGGATAGATGCAGATTGAAGATAGCCAGTTTGGACAATCTGTGCTTGAGGTACAACTGTCTGAGTCATAACCTGCCGAGTTTCTGGAACTAATACCTGCTGCCAACGTGGTACAAGTACCTGCTGAGTCTGAACTTGAGGAACAACAGTATTTGTGTAGGCAATACTCTGCTGAGGCAAAATACTTTGCTGAGGGACACTGTTAACAAATTGTGACGATGCTTCTGAAAAAGCTACGGGCTGTTGTGTCAATGCGGCGGGCTGAATGATTACCTG
>JAYVVP010000289.1:0-9436 GCA_043786935.1 Pseudanabaena sp.
TCCTTGCTGGGCTGATTGCTTACTGCCATCAACCTAAAAAGCCTTCTTTAAATTTTGATTCTAATCTCAAGCTTTCTGCTTAACCCGAACTGACGTTACTTAGACACATAACTCATTTAACATTGTACCAGCGGTATTTTTGCCTATAAAAAAGGCGGCGCATTGCACCGCCTTTTTTGATTTTTACTCTACACCTTCAATGCGGTCTTCGAGTTCTTGATACAGCTCACGCAATCTATCCAAGTTCTCTTCGCTAGTTTCCCAATAGCCACGACCATTGACTTCTAGCAAAGTACCAACAATCTTACGGAACGAGTTGGGGTTGAGGTTTTTGAGGCGATCACACATCTCTTTATCGTTCACATAGACATCATTGACATCTTCGTAAACCCAGTTATCTACTGCTCCAGCCGTTGCCGACCAGCCCATCGTGTTCACAAGGCGCTTCGAGATTTCGCGCACACCTTCGTAACCACTCTTGAGCATTCCCTCATACCATTTCGGATTGAGGATTTTAGTGCGGGTATCGAGACGAACGGTCTCGGTTAGGGTACGAACTTGAGCATTGGCTGTTGTGGTATCGGCGACAAAAGAGGTGGGTTTTTTGCCATCTTTGCGGAGACTGCTAACTAGCTTGGTAGGGTCAGAGTCGAAGTAATGTGATACATCGGTGAGACTGATTTCTGATGAGTCAAGGTTTTGGAAGGTCATGTCAACAGTTTTCAGTGATGCTTCGTAAAGCTGACGCTGTTGAGTGTTGCTGACATTCCCACCAAAGGCGAAGGACTTGCGGGACAAGTACATCTGTTGCAGTTCTTCTTCGTTTTCCCATGTGCTATTTTCTACAGCGAGGTTGACGTTGGAGGAATAGGAACCTGATGAGTTACTGAAGACGCGAGTGGCGGCTTGGTTAATCGTTAGACCAAATTCTTCTGCTTGGGCGATCGCGTGTTTACGCACAAAGTTCATTTCCAAAGGCTCATCAGCTTCGGCTGCCATCCGCACAGCGCGATCAATTAAGTCCATTTGGTTAACGAACAAGTCGCGGAATACGCCTGAGCAGTTGACAACGACATCAACGCGAGGTCTGCCGAGTTCTTCGAGAGGAGTTAGCTCTAAACGGTTGATGCGACCGAGGGCATCGGGCATCGGTTTTACGCCAATCATGCAGAGAACTTGAGCGAGAGATTCGCCGTAGGTTTTGATGTTATCGGTTCCCCAGAGGACGACTGCGATCGTTTCGGGATAGACTCCATTGTTATCTTGACGTTGACGTTCTAAGAGGCGATCGACTACGACTTCAGCGGCTTGGACGGCGGCGCTGGTTGGGATCGAGTTAGGATCGAGAGCGTGCATGTTCTTGCCAGTAGGCAACACCATCGGGTTGCGGATGGGGTCACCACCAGGGCTAGGCAGAATATAGTCACCTTCGAGGGCTTTAATCAATCCACCTAGTTCGTTGTCAGCAACGATTTGTTTGAGGCAGAACTCTAAAAACTCAAATAGAGGCTTGATATCGTCTTTATTGATATTGGCATAACCCGCCTCTTGAAAAGCTTCGATCCAAGGTTCAGTCTTGCCCATTCTGAAGAAGTTGAGAACTGAGAGCTTAGAGACTTTGCCATCATCATCAGCTTTTGCTTTAACTAATGCACCGACAGATTTGTTTGCCACAGCACGAATGTTTGCAAGAAGTTCCACATCGGCATAGATGCCTTTATCGCTGGACTTATAAACTTGTTCGATATCACGATCAATGCATTCACACATAATTCGCAGCAAAGATTTCATCTTGTCTTCGGGGCGATCAAAGCTAGCGATGCTGGTCAGTAAATCGGTGACATCTTCGACTTTAGGTGGTTCGCCGACAATGTGCAGTCCGCAAGGAAGAACTCGCGATTCGATTTCCATCAGTTTGTTATAAACCTGACCGATCACGTTATCGCGTCCCTCTAAATCCATTTCTTTTGCATCTTGATCGGGAAGCTGCACATCCTTATCGAGATTTACCAAGCGCACTTTATCCATAATCGTATTCGTGATTTGGATACCGCGACTACCTGTACGAAGATCTTTATAAGAAGCAATCAGTTCGTTGAGTTCTTGCAAATTACGGCTCAAGCCAGCGTTTTCAGGTGCAGGAGTGATGTAACTGATGATCGTGGCATAACCACGACGTTTCGCGATCGTTGCTTCTGATGGATTGTTAACAGCGTAGTAATAGATGTTTGGTAGCGCACCAATCAGGCTGTCAGGGAAACATTCTCCCGACATACCGACTTGTTTGCCTGGCATGAATTCCATTGAGCCATGGGTTCCGAAGTGGAGGACAGCATCGGCTCCCCAGACATGATTGAGATAGGTGTAGTAAGCGACAAATCCGTGATGAGGTGATGCAGATTTACTGAATAGCAAGCGCATCGGATCGCCTTCATAACCGAAGGTTGGTTGTACGCCTACAAATAGATTTCCGTATTGCTTACCGTAAATGAGCAAGTTCTGTCCATCGGAGTTGAGATGCCCAGGTGCTGCGCCCCATTGCTCGATAATGCGATCAACGTAGGGAGTGTTAGCTTCATACTCAGGTACAGACATCTTATAAGCAACGTTGAGTTCGGGGCTACCGACCATTGCTTCAGGATTATGCAAGATATCTTCCATCATGTCGTGCGATGTTTTGGGCAAGCCTTGGACATCGTAGCCATTATTGGCGAGGGCTTCCGCGACTTTGTGAATGGAAGAGAACACATCCAAATAAGCAGCGGTTCCGATATTACCTTTGTCAGGGGGGAAACTAAAGATTGTGATGGCAAGTTTCTTTTCATGGCGGGGTTTGCGGCGTAGATTTGCCCATTTGATCGCCCGATTAGCGATCGTTTCTAAGCGATCGCCGATCGCGTGAGATCTTCCCGTCATGCTATCGCGACCTGAAAGTACAATTGGATCGAGTCCACCATCAAGTTCTGGTAGGGCGACTTGCAAAGCGACTTGAACGGGATGCAATCCAAGATCGCTATCTTGCCATTCTTCAGTAGTTTGGAATACGAGGGGCAAAGCTACCATGTAGGGACGATTTAGCTTTTCGAGCGCTTTGATCGCCTTAGGATGATCTTGTTTAGCGGGACCACCGACTAGAGCAAAACCTGTAAGTGAAACTACGCTATCGACGATCGCGCGATCTTTTTGTTTAGGGTCGTAAAAATATTCTTCGACCGCATTAGAAAAGTCCAAGCCACCATTGAATATGGAAATTACTCTTGCCCCAAGAGATTCTAATTCTTGTACCATCGCCACATAATGAGCGTCATCGCCTGTAACAAGGTGCGTCCGTGCCATCAGTAGCCCCACACATGGCGCAAGCGGATCTTTCATGTCATCAGGAATATCTTCGCGAGAGTTAAACCAATTCAAATAATCGGTAGTGTTCTCAAACATCTTCGGCGCGAGTGGATGCCACAGCCCCTTTTCCAAATAAGTAACAGGCTCTTTAATGAGGAGAGTACCAGAACCAGTTTCTTTAGCTCTTGCCTTGACTGTGGGCAGATAATTTTGGGCAAGCATCAACAAGAAATTTTCAAGATTTTCGGTAGAGCCGCCTAGCCAATATTGGAAGCTCAACATGAAGTTGCGAGCATCCTGCGCCTTATCCATTGGCATATATTTAAGAATCTTCGGCAGGGTCTGCACGACCTTGAGCATACTGTCTTGAAAAGAACTGCCCGATTTTTCTTTACGCTTCCGCATGAATTGCGCGATCGCACTCTTGGATTGCCCCAGATTTTCCATACTGAACGTGCCCATCTTGTTTAGGCGCATTACTTCTGGCATCGATGGGAACACTACACAGGCGGAGAGGCGATCGCGATGGGGAGTGACCGCCAGAGCAATCTTCGTTGCGAGATCATCAATAAAAATGAGTGAGGCGATAAAAATATCAGCGCTAGCAATATCCTTTTTGAATTCCTCGTAATTTTCAGGACTACGAATATCCTCGATCAAATAACCATTAACCTCGATCGCTAGGTTGGGATTATTCTTGTTGATTGACTTTACAGCCGCCGACATAGCGCTCTGATATTGAGGTTCAAGCACTACATAGACTAACTTCATTAAGACCCGACCCTGTAGATTTTCGGGAATAATACGTCTACTTGATAGTGATGCGATCGGTGAAACAGAAGTGAACATGCAGTCTCCTTAATTTACTGTCCTGATTTTTGGGTATTTTATATATTTTGTTTTTATTTGTCGCTCAAAGTGTTATGGGGCATAACAATTAGCAACTAGAGATTTATACCTATCCACTATTTAATACCAAACAACCATTGCAGTGGTTGATTTTGAGCAATAAATTCAATAATTTAGAACTGATTTGTTTACATTCTGTTATATTTCTTAATCTTTGTGATAGCAAAAAGCAAATATTCCTTAAGTCTATTTAGATAGTTTTACGAGAACGACTTAAAAGCCTTGTTTTACCGTAGGGGCAATTATGAATTGCCCCTGCTCTTAAGTGCCTTCTCTTAACTTGTCGAGAATTGAGCGATCTTCTAAAGTAGAGGTGTCGCTGGTGATTTCTTGTCCAGAAGCTAGCGATCGCAACAAGCGCCGCATGATTTTACCTGATCGCGTTTTTGGCAAAGCTTCCGCAAAACGAATTTCGTTGGGGCGTGCGATCGCGCCAATTTCTGCGACAACGTGCTTTTTCAATTCTTTAGCTAGCTCTTCACTAGGTTGATGGTCTCCTTCCAAGATCACAAAAGCAAAAATATCCTCACCTTTAAGCTCGTCAGGCTTGCCAACTACCGCCGCCTCCGCTACGGCAGGATGAGAAACCAAAGCCGATTCAATTTCCATCGTTCCCAAACGATGACCAGCGACATTAATGACATCATCCACACGACCCATTATCCAGTAATAGCCATCCTCATCTTTACGAGCACCATCTCCTGCAAAATAAACATAGTTTCCATCTTTAGGAGCGATATGTTCCCAATAGCTCTTACGGAAGCGATCAGGATCGCCGTACACCGTTCGCATCATCCCTGGCCAAGGATGACGCACGATTAAATATCCACCTTCATTAGTTTTGGCAGGATTTCCATCAAGATCAACAATATCTGGGATGATTCCAGGGAATGGAAGCGTTGCGGAACCTGGTTTAGTGGGAACTGCTCCAGGAAGCGCCGTAATCATAATTCCACCTGTCTCCGTTTGCCACCATGTATCAACAATCGGACAACGACTACCTCCAATCACGCGGTGATACCACATCCAAGCTTCAGGATTAATTGGTTCGCCCACGGTTCCCAATAAACGTAATGAAGAAAGATCGCGAGTATTGGGATGATGTTCGCCCATCTTGATAAAAGCACGAATCGCCGTGGGGGCAGTATAGAAGATATTTACCTGATACTTCTCAATTACATCCCAAAAACAGCCGAGATTAGAAGGACGCGGCGCTCCTTCGTACATTAGAGTAGTTGCGCCATTGGATAATGGACCTTAAACAATATAGCTATGTCCTGTAATCCAGCCGACATCAGCCGTACACCAATAGATATCAGTATCCTTAAGGTCAAAAATCCATTTAGTAGTTATATGACTATAGAGGTTATAGCCTGCGGTAGTATGCACCACTCCCTTCGGTTTACCTGTGCTGCCAGAAGTATAGAGAACGAATAGCATATCTTCGCTATCCATTGGCTCCGCAGCACACTTAGCGGAAACTCCTTGTTGCAAATCATGCCACCAATGATCACGTTCTGCGCTCATGTGGATATGTTGACCTGTGCGCTTTACAACTAGGACATTAGTAACCGAAGGCACAGCTCCATTTGCGAGCGCCTTATCAACTTGTTCTTTTAATGGCACGATTACATCTTTGCGCCAACCACCATCGGCAGTAATTACCAGTTTCGCTTCTGAATCTACAAGGCGATCGCGTAAAGCTTCTGCACTAAATCCACCAAATACGACACCATGTACCGCCCCAATTCTGGCACAGGCAAGCATCGCGATCGCCGCTTCAGGGATCATCGGCATATAAATACCAACGCGATCGCCTTTTTGCACTCCAAGTTGTTTTAAAGCATTGGCAAACTGACAAACTTCGCGATGTAATTGAGCATAAGTTAAAGTTCGGGAATCGCCATTTTCTCCTTCCCAAATCAATGCTGCCTTGTTTTTGCGCCATGTGGTCAAGTGGCGATCAAGGCAGTTATGAGAGATATTGATTTTACCTCCATCAAACCATTTCACCGAAGGCGGCTGCCAATCAAGAACTGTATGCCACTTCTCAAACCAATCTAATTCTGTTTCCGCAAGCCCTGCCCAAAAGGCAGCAGGATCGGCTTTAGCGCGATCATAAATTTGTTGATATTCTGCCAGACTTTTAATATGTGCAGATTGTGAGAACTCAGCAGACGGCTCAAACAACCGTTTTTCTTGCAAAATTGATTCAATCGTAGGTTGGGACATAAATATTAAACCTATTGGCAAATAAAAAATAAAATAATAAACAGGAAAAAAGCCGTAAATTAGATAGTAAACGTAGAGCGTCTCCTCAAACAAGACAGCTTAATCAGAATAGCGATCGCCTTTACTAAATATGCAATAGCGATAACTGATAATAATTTTCGGCATGAGCGATCGCCTCCTGTTGTTCTTGTTCTGATAGCTCACGCATTACCTTAGCAGGAACACCAGCCACCACCACACCCGCAGGCACATCTTTAGTCACTACCGCCCCTGCGCCGACGATACTACCCGCGCCAATTTTTACCCCTTCTAAAATAATTGCGCCCATCCCAATCAGACTGCCGCGACCAATTTCTACACCATGGACGATCGCCCGATGACCGATCGTTACATATTCGCCAATCACTAAAGGCTGATTAGGATCGCCATGCAAGATCGCTCCATCCTGAATATTTGTGCAGAACCCAATATCCATGCGATTTACATCGGCTCTGATCACCACCTTGTACCAGATATTCACGCGATCAGCGATATGGACATCACCGATGACCACCGCATCACTGGCAATAAAAGCAGCGCGATCGCGATCAGGAATCGGCAGTTGAGAGTAAGGAAGATGCATATTGATCAAGCATTATTATTAAGAGAACGTTAAACGCCCTCTTATAATAATGACTAATTCTGCTGCCAACTAATAATCTATGTCACAACCCACAGCTATTGATCAAGCTCAGACTCAAGATTTATTGCTTTCTGTGCGTGACCTACAAGTTACCTTTCGAGGCGATGAGGGACTTGTCCATGCTGTAAAAAATATTTCTTTTGATCTCGTCCAAGGTCAAACCCTTGGGATTGTCGGTGAGTCTGGCTCTGGCAAATCGGCAACGGCTTTGGCAATTATGGGATTGCTAAGTGAGTCAGGCAAAACTCAGGGGGAAGTGATATTTCGACCTAGTGGACAGCAACCAGTTGATCTGGTGAAAGTATCACCACAGAAAATGCTGAAATATCGTGGCGATCGCATATCGATGGTATTTCAGGAACCGATGACCTCGCTCAATCCTTTATTTACCTGCGGCTATCAGGTAATCGAGGCAATTCGACAGCACCAAAAAATCTCGGCATCAGAAGCGGAGACGCGCACAATTCAGTTATTTCAAGAAGTTCAATTACCTAGTCCCGAACAATTAATCCAGCGATATCCCCATGAGTTATCGGGCGGTCAATTGCAGCGCGTAATGATCGCGATGGCGATTTCTTGCAATCCGCAGCTAATTATTGCTGATGAACCGACTACAGCGTTAGATGTGACCGTACAAGCGGCTATTCTCGATTTGCTCAGAGAAATTCAGCGATCGCGTCAGATGTCGATGATATTTATTACTCACGACTTAGGGATTTTAGCGGAGATCGCTGATCGCGCGATCGTGATGAATCAAGGTGAAGTTGTCGAAATAGGTGATACAAAAACAATCTTGCAAACGCCTCAACATCCTTACACGAAAGGGTTAATTGCTTGTCGCCCCCAGAGCGATCGCCAGTTACGTCTCTTACCAACAGTCAGCGACTTTATGGAAGTACAGAACGGAAAAATGGTTGAGAAGGAGCAAACTAATTTTCTCTATTTGGAAGTCGTGCCACCAGAAGAAATTGCTACTCGTTTAAGTGAGTTACAAAAACAAGAACCTATTCTATCGGTTCAAAATCTTAGAATCGAGTTCCCAATTCGTAGCATCTTAGGACTAAAAAAACGCTATCTCGTAGCGGTAAATAATATTAGCTTCAATGTCTATCCTGGCGAAACCCTCGGATTAGTTGGTGAGTCTGGTTGCGGTAAAACCACTACAGGAAGAGCACTTCTGGGCTTGACGAATACTCAAAATAATACCTCTATGGGTTCAGTCAAATTTGAAGGACGGGAAATCTCTCGACTTAAAGGAGAAGCCTTACAGAAGTTACGCTGCGATCTGCAAATAATTTTTCAAGATCCCTATGGTTCACTTAATCCACGCATGACTGTGGGTGAGGCGATCGCTGAGCCATTGCTGATTCATAGCCATCAAGAGCGCTTTCAACGCTATCGCCATGGCGAGGAAAGAAAACGTAGAGTTGCCTATTTGCTGGAGCGCGTTGGCTTGACTAAAAGCGCTATGCGTCGCTGTCCCCATGAATTTTCAGGCGGTCAACGTCAACGTATTTGCATTGCTAGAGCCTTGGCTCTCAATCCCAAATTAATCGTTGCCGATGAACCTGTTTCTGCTCTTGATGTATCAGTTCAAGCGCAAGTTCTCAATTTATTAAAGGAACTTCAAGCTGAATTTGGCTTAACTTATATTTTCATTTCCCATGACCTTGGCGTAGTTAAGTTTATGAGCGATCGCATTATGGTAATGAATAAAGGTGAAATAGTAGAATTAGACACCGCTGAATCAATCTATACCAATCCCCAACAGCCTTACACCCAAAAACTCATCAGCGCAATTCCTAAAGCTTTGGTTCTCCAATAAACGGAAAAGATTAATCGCGATAAGTTAAGCCCAGAAATAATCCACATAATAGCGATCGCTTGCATAAATGGCAGCAAATATAAAGCTGACTATGATTAAAACACCAATAATTGCAATCTATTGAATCCCCCTGATACTTACCCATAGATTCTCTTATGCAAATTTCTAATTGTTGAGGCGATCGCCTCAACAATCTATCTCCATATTGTAACGTTAGCTATCAGCCGAAGAATTAGGTGTTTGTTTAGACAACGCGAGGGTTCCTGTTCTTGAGTCCACGCTGGGTACGCCAATAAAGAAACTGTTCAACATTCTTTGCATGCTTCGCAAAATTACACTTCTCGCAGCAAAGGGTCAGATTAGAAACCTCAGTGCGACCGCCTTGCACAACTGGATTCATGTGATCGATGTGCCATCTGTCGGCGAGTTGAGCATTGCAGTATGCACAC